>JACMMB010000008.1 GCA_014379305.1 Akkermansiaceae bacterium | reverse complement strand
GCTGATCGCGGAGCTGCGCGCAGCCGGGTGGCGAATCAGCCCGGTATTCATCGTCCCGCTGGCGCGAGTAAAGGTGCAGGATGAGATCGGCGCGGCGCTTGGCGCGCGTTTCACGCTGATGCTGCTGGGTGAGCGGCCCGGGCTTGGAACGCTGGACAGCCTCGGAGCTTATTTCACCGCCGACCCTGCCGCCGAGCGGTCGGATGCGGATCGGAACTGCGTTTCAAATATCAGGCCAGAAGGGATTCCCCCCGCGATGGCCGCCGCGAAACTCGCCTGGCTGCTTGAAGAATCGAGCCGGCTCGGGCTGAGCGGCGTGCACCTCAAGGACGGGCAAGCGGAATCGGCCATCACTCATCCTGCACCAGCTCGGCTCCTTTGATGAGGCGGCAGAATTCCTTTTTGGAGACGTCGTGCAGGGTGCCTTCGGCAGAGTCGGGACTGGCGGTGAGCTTGTATTGGATGGCGAGTCGCTCCCAGACGACGATGCGGAGGAAGTCGTCGCCTTTTTTCCAAAGCTGGCCTTGTTGGAGTTGGATCATGGTTGGATGGGTTCGGGGTAACAGGCCCAGTGATAACCCCGCGCACGCGTTTTTCGCTAAAAAATTTCGCGCCGGAAGACGATCCCGCATTGTAGAATATTTCCGGCGACGCTTTAATTTTGAAATTTCCACCCGCAAGCACCTTGCTTCCGGTCTCTGATTCCCAGGCCCACCCAAGTCTTCCCGTGATGAAAATCCTGCTGGCATTCACTTTCTTCGTAAGCGCTCTCCCGCTGAAAGCGCAGAACGATGATCTCCCGGATCTCGTCAGCAAAGCCGTCGCCGCGATGAACGCCGGGGAATGGGAGCAGGCGCTCGGTTTCAATTCGGCTGCGGTCGAACGCTTCGGTGGCGAGAGCGCCCCGAAACTCCACGGCGCCCAGTTTGGCGTAATCTGGTTTCGCAAAGGCCTCTGCGAACTCAAGCTGAGAAAATGGACGGAGGCCGCGAAATCCTTCGAAACCTGCTACAAGGATTTTCCGAACGCCGGAGAAGCCGCAGGCGGCAATGTTTCCAACAAGATGGCCCTCCTCAAATGGGGCGATGCCGCGATGGGAGCGGGGGACTACAAACTGGCCATCACCCAATGGCAAAAATTCATCGGGGAGCGCGATAAGGATAAAGACAAATACCCCCAGGGCGCCTTCCACATCAACATGGCTATTTGTAATTATCGTCTGGGAAAAATTTCCGTAGGGAACGATCACCTTGAGATCGCGATCAACAACAAAGCCAACTTTCCCACACCCGATGCCGCCATCGTCTCCGGCTTCCAGGACCTGGTCGCCGCCGCCATCGCGAAAAAAGATGAGCAGGTGCTCTCTGATTTTATCACCAAGAACCGGAAGGAATTGATCATCCAGCCCTTGGAGATGCAGCGCTTCTCCAAGCTGTTCATGAAGCTAGCGGGAGATGCCATTTCCGCAAACATGCTCAAAACCGCCCTGAGTCTATATCAATTCGTCCCGTCCACGGAGGCTGTCATCGCGGATCTCCGCAACCGTATCAGCGCGCCGGGTATATCAAGTCTCGATAAAAAAGCTTTTGAAGCGGAACTCGCCGCCTTGGAAAGCGAGCGGGCGGGCAATAATTCCGTCGAGATGATCAAGCTCGCCGCCCTTGCCTACATCCACGAGTCAAGCGGCGACATTCGCAGTGCGTATGACGCTTACCTTGAGCTGGAGTCATCCCATTCCAAGGCGGAGCAGCGGGAGGAAAATCTTTACCAACTCGTCCGGACCTCAACGCTGGTGAGTGAGCACGAGAGCACCCGATTGCATGGGATGGGCTTTCTCGAGCTTTTCCCTGACTCCCCGCGCAAAGCCGATGTCCGGAAGCTGTTGCTTTCCTCGCTTTTCTCCGGGGGGAAATACGAATCGTGCATTGAGATTGCCACGGATATCATTACCCAAAAAAAAGCGCCCGAAGACAGCCCCGAGCATGATCTCGCCCTCTTCGTACTCGGCGGTTCATACTTCCACCTCGGAAACTACGCTCAGAGCGCAACGATACTTGACCAGCATGTGGAAAAGTTTCCGGGCAGCATGTTCGCCCACCCCGCTTCTTATTTCCAAGCAGCCAGTGCCGCACGCCTGCAACTTTGGGCCAAAGCCGCACCTCTCCTTGATGCTTTCCTGATCAAATACCGGGATGCGGATGAACAGGCCTACACTCCCCTCGCTCTATACGATCGGGCCACTTGCCATCATGCGGAAAAGCAGCCGGATGGGGCCTTGGAAAAACTCGGACGGTTGATCGCGGAATTTCCCGACTCGGCCATTACCGATCAGGCCTACATTCTGAGAGGTCGGATCCATCAGTCTGCAAGTCACCCGGCAGAAGCTGGAATGGACTATATCAAGGCCCTTGAGATCGCGGAATCAAAAGGACGTATCAACATTGGCGGGCAAGCCCTTTACCAACTGGTCGCCCTCCTCGGTGAAAAAAAGCCCGGCGAAGCGATCCCTTCACGAAGTAAGGAAGCCGTTCTTTACGCGGACAAATATTGGGAAAAATACGCTGTGGATTCTCCTTATCGTGCCGGAGTCGCAGTCGCCCAGCTTGGCGCATTCAATGCCGTCGGCCGTGGCGAAGAAGCCCTCAGCCGCTTGCAATCGGTCATTTCCAATTTGGCGGAATTTTCTGAAGCCAACAGCATGGAAGAAGCCATCAACGCTTATTCCAAAGCGTATCTCGAAAAACACAGCCCTGAGGAACTCAAGGAGCATTACTATCAATTTCCGCTCGTTGGCAGTGAAGTCCAAGCCGCCCGCGCCTTGCTTCGCATCGCCGTAATCGGCGAGTTTGAGAAAATCGCGCGGAACAAAGCCGATCCTTCCAGACAAGGCCCGGCCCAGTTGGTGATCCAAGGCATTTACCAGGACCTCAAGACCGGCTTCGATCCAAAGGCCCTTTCCAATTTCATCCTCGTCAAACTCGGCGATCACCTGCGCACCGAAACTTCAGCGCCGCATGAGGCCTTTCCCTATTACGACGAGTTGCTCTCCCGCGAAGACGGGTCCCATCGTTTCCGCGCGCTGCTCGGTCGCGCCGATATCCACAGTCGCTCCATTCAGGAAGCCGATCTTGCCAAGGCGCATGCGGACTTGGACCGGGTTTACAAGGAGTCACACGAAAAGTCCGAACAGGAGTTCGCATTCTTCCGCGCCATCGAAGTCCTCATGAAAAAAGGCGATTTCGCACAAGCCGCTGCGGGTGCTAACACATACCTCGCCTTCGATCCCTTAAAAGCCCCCGGCTTTGGCAAATTCACTCCGCAAATCGAACTCATCCTGGCGAGCTCATTCCACGAGCGCGGCATGATCGACGAGGCTATTTCCAACTATGCCAAAGTCTGGTCCGCACATACCGGTTACATCACCATTTCCGCCCATGCGGTTGAATCCTGGATGGATCTCTTGTGGAAACGAAACTCTCCCTCCCATCATCCGGGAGCCCTCTCGGATCGCCAAGCCGCATGCAAAGGCGGTGCCAAATATCTTGAACTCACCGGTCATTATAAAGACCAACTCGCTCCGGAGGAACTCGCTTTCTGGCAACGGGTCGAGAAAGCGGTTCTGGGCTACGAAGCTGATCCGGATGTGAAATCGATTGCGGAAGCTCCGACCAAAGAAAGTGCGGTAGATTGAGGGCTTATTGGCCAAGGTGATTTGTGTTACACTGGCGCTTTTTTTTTGCATTCCACGGTTGGGTAATTTATGGACAGCGCGCTTTTGAAAAACTCCAAATGTTCATGAAATCCATCCTCGTAGTCATAGCCAGCACTGCTTTCCCACTAAGCGCCCAGAACTTTCTCGATCCGCTTATTGTCACCGCCACGCGCGATGAAATTCCCCTGAAACTGGCCCCTTATTCCAGCACCTACTTTTCCGCCGAGGATTTTCTTGAAAACACCGTCCGCACCCTCCCGGACGCCCTGCGCTATACTCCGGGAGTCCTGGTCCAGAAAACCGCCCATGGCCAGGGCTCACCGTTCATCCGTGGTTTCACCGGTCGCCAGAACCTGTTTCTTGTGGACGGAGTCCGTTTCAACAACTCCACCTTCCGGTCAGGCCCGGTGCAATATTGGAATACGGTGGATCCGTTCTCGTTGGATCACTTCGAACTCGTCCGTTCCCAAGGCTCGGTTTTATACGGTTCCGATGCCGTAGGCGGAACCCTCAACGCCTTCAGCAAATACTCGGACTTCGAAGCTGAGGCGGAAGACAGGGTTTTCCTTCACGGCTCCGTTTACTACGAATACCGTACCAATGGCCAGGGCAGCCATATCGGCCGCCTCGAATCACAGACCGGAATCGGTGGAAAGTTCGGCCTGCATCTCGGGATTTCCGCAAAAGACTTTGGTGATATCGAGGACTCGTCCGTCGGTCTGATGCGCGGCACCGGCTATCCGGAGCAGTCCATCGATGCCCGCCTGGACTACGCCTTTACCCCCCAGACCACTCTTACCCTCACACACCAGAATTTCAATCAGGACAAGGTTTCCCGTTGGCACTCCACGCTCAACAATCCCGGCTGGATTCACGGATCTTCCATGGCTTTCCCAGGCACGTTCATCGCTCGCGATATTGATCAGGAACGCAGCCTTACCTACCTCCGCATCGCTCACGAAAATGAGGAGGAGGACGCTCCGCTCCGCCGTGTCACCGCCACGCTTTCATACCAGACTACTTCCGAAATCGAGTTACAAATCCGGACAGCCACCGATCACCGTCGCCAGAGCTACGACGTTGAAGTGTCCGGCGTCGATCTTGAGGTTGAGTCTCCAATCGCTCACGGCACCCTCATCTACGGTCTGGATCACTACCACGATTCCGTTGACTCCACTGCTTCCAGGGATCGCGGCGCCGGCTTTACATTCGACCCCGCCAACCGTCCTCTCGCCGACGATTCCAGCTACGATCTATTCGGAGCTTACGCCCAGTACATCAGGCCTTTCGAGGACAAATTCGAGTTCACCGCAGGCCTCCGCTACACCCATGCCCATGCCGAACTCGGAAAATTCTTCAACCCTGTAACCAAGCTCGACCAATCCGCCCAAAGCTCCTGGGATGATCTTTCCGCATCGATCCGCGCGACCTATCGTCCCGATGCGGACTGGGTTCTCTTCGGTGGCGTTTCCCAAGCCTTCCGCGCTCCGAATCT
>JACMMB010000365.1 GCA_014379305.1 Akkermansiaceae bacterium | reverse complement strand
CCACTGGCAATGACTCCGCACTTTGCTCGCTGCATGAGCTCGTGGCTGCCGCCGTTGTGCAGCTCGATCAAGTCCTCAGCTCTCGCTTCCGCAAGCATTCCGCGCATTTTTTCAGCTAGCTTGGGGGTCGCGGCGGGGACTGCGAATTCCAGGTCGCTCCGCCACTTTCGCAGCAGCTTCGCGGCTTCGATCATCATCGGAAAAAGCTTTGCCACCTCTCTTTCACGGCTCCCGGGAAACAATCCGATGAAGTTGTTTTGCCGCACCATATCGATGCGGTCATGGGTCAATTCATCCACCAGAGGATGCCCGACATGGGTGGTTTTCAGGCCGGCGTTTTCGAAGATGGGCTTCTCGAAAGGAAACAGGCACAGCATTTCATCCAGCAGACGCACCATTTTGGGAATCCTGCCTTTGTTCCAGGCCCAGACTTGGGGGCTGACGTAATACACCTGCCGGGTGTCCGGAAGCTCCCGCCTTACCGCTTCGGAAAAACGCAGATTGAAACCCGGATAATCGACCAAAAGCAGAACATCCGGTTTCACCCGCTTGATCTCTTCCAGCATCTCTGCAAAGCGCTCCTTGAACCATCCGTAGCGCTTCAATACCTCCACGATGCCCATCACTGCGGCATCCTCCACCCAGTTCTTCGCGCGGCCATCGCTCGCTGACACTATTCCAGGTCCGCCGACTCCGTGGATTTCCAGCCCATGCTCCATTTCTTTCAGAGCCCGTAACAAACCGCCGCCGTGCGCGTCCCCGCTCATCTCCCCCGCCACCACATAAATCCGCTTCACGGAAAAAAATCTACCCAACCTTGCCAGCAAGCTTCAATCTCCAATCCAGCCTCGCCGCGAAGTCTGAAAATACTTTAATAAAAACGCACCCGCCCACGTATTCCACTCAATGAAACTTTTCCTCTTCCTCATCGGCATGGTCGCCGCAGGTTTCCTCGGCTACTCCTACGAGCCACATTTTCGTCATCAGTTGACTGGAAAAACGCCCACAGAGAAAAAAGCCGTCTCAGTCCCCAAAGTCGCCGCAGTCCCTGCCCCTGACGTGGAAGCCGACCCCGCGAAGATCGCGACCACCCGGCTTCCGGAAAAAGTCATGCTCAAGGCTGATGCCGAAATTTCCGATCCCGCTTCCGATGTGAAAATGACCATCACTGCGGGAAACCGGGCGAACCTGATTCGCGTTGAAGGGGAAAACGTCATCATCAGTCCTGGAGCCGGGCCATATGAAGGCACCGTGCCTGTTTCCCAAACCGATCTTCTTGAGCAACTCGCAGCCCTCCCGCAAGATCCAGACCTCCCCTCACTGGAGCCTGCTCCCCAGCCCGAAGCTCCGGCCGGCAGCGATGAATTCGAAGTCGCCGAAGAGCCCGCCGCCTCGGAACCTTCCTCCGCAGAGCCCGAAGCAGCTACCGACGGCCCGGTGGATGTGGTTGCAATCATGCAGGCAAGCATCAGGAAATCCGACATCAAGGAGTTCACCTTCGATCAGGTCCTCGATTGGCTGCCCGGCGAAAACCCCGAAACCGTGGATGGCGAGACCTACGCGACCGGCATCGCCTCTTATAAAGCGGAAACGGTCTTCGGCGTGAAAACCATCCAGGCCAAAGCCTTCATCAAGGACGGGAAAGTCGTCCGCTGGCTCTGGCCCAAGAGCGGCATGGAAATCAAATAATCACGAGCGCCCCGGCATTCCGCCACCGCCAGCCGCACCACCAATCCCGTGAGTCCCAAGGAAGCCATCCTAGCCCTCAACCTGCTTCCCTCCTTCGGCCCGGTTCGCATTTCACGACTTCTCGAATCGTTTGGTTCTGCGGAAAAAGTCCTTGGCGCTTCCGCCGGCAGCCTCCAGCGCGTCGATGGCATCGGGCCGGAAACCGCTAAAATCATCACCTCCTGGCAGGACCACGCCGATCCCTCCAAGGAACTCGCGGAGGCCGCCGAGCGCGGCATTTCCATCATCACCCGCGACGATCCTGCCTACCCGCAGCATCTGCTCCAAGCCTACGACTCCCCCATCCTGCTTTATGTCTGGGGGGAAATTCTACCCCGGGACCGTTACGCAATCAGCATCGTCGGCTCGCGGCGCACCACCTCTTACGGCGTCAACGTCACCAAAAAAATCACCTATCAGCTCGCCCACGCCGGCTTCACCATCATCTCCGGTCTCGCCCGTGGGATCGACACTTCGGCCCACGAGGCCGCACTCGCCGCGAAAGGCCGCACCATCGCCATCGTCGGCTCAGGCCTCGCCCGCCTGTATCCACCGGAAAACCTCACCCTCGCGGAAAAAATCGCCGCCGGGAACGGCGCCGTCATTTCCGAGTTTCCCCTCCACAAGGCACCCGACAAGCAGACCTTCCCCATCCGCAACCGCGTCGTCGCCGCATGGTGCCAGGCACTGCTGGTCACCGAATGCCCCGCTTGGTCCGGCTCGCTCATCACCGCCAATCTCGCCTCCGAGTATGGGAAGCCCATCTTCGCCATTCCCGGCCCCATCGATAAACCATCCTCCGCCGGGTGCCACCAGCTCATCCGCGACGGCGCCACCCTCGTCACCGATGCCTCCCACATCATCGACGATCTCGGCGAGCTGCCTTTTTCCCGCACCATGGAAACCTCCGGGAAAACCGAGGGACCCGCCCCCGAACTCCCACCCGAAGAGGCCGCCATCATCGCCGCCATGGCACCCGGCGATGAACTCGCCATCGACACCCTCATCGCCACCACCGGCCTGCCTTCCTCCGCCGTCACCGCCGCCCTCTTCAAGCTTGAACTCCGCCGCCTCGTCCGCCCCCTCCCCGGCTTTCGCTTCACCCGCCGCTGAAACCCCCGATCTCAAGCATATTGTCTCGCCGGGATCACGGTCACTGGCGGCCATTCGTCTCCATCGGGAAAATCGTTGGCAACATCATCAATCGCAGCCTGCAGTCGCGCGGCGCACCGGATCGGATCTTCTTCGTGTACTCCGCCGCTAAAGAGATCGGGGCAGCGCCCGAGATAAATGCCATCCTCTTTGGACCATCCTACCTACCGGTTATACCTGTCGCTTGGTTTCATAAAAATTTCCCTTGAAATAGCAGAGCCGTAACTGGGAATCCAGATCAAACAGCCATCGCGTTAGAGGTTCCACCCCCCACGATGACGTTCCCACCCTGCAAGAAGACGTTCCCGCAGGGGAAAAAGACGTTCCCACCCCCGAGGGAGGCATTTCCACTGGCCAAGAGACGTTCCCGACCTCCGTGCAGACAATACGAGGACGAGGCAGGGACCTGCGGGAGTGGTGGGAGGGGGGAATGAATGTGTCCAAGACTTTTCCTCCTTGCATCGCGGGGATATCCCTGCCTAGTCCCCTCCAGACACAAGCGCTTTCAAAGCACCGCATCCCATGGGAAAAACACTGATCATCGCAGAAAAACCGTCCGTCATGAACGATCTCGCCAAGGCGCTGGCCAAGGCTTTGGGGAAATTCGACAAGGAAGGGTCGGGCCGCGATGTCCATTATGAAAACGACAGGGCGGTGATCACTTCCGCAGTGGGCCATCTGGTGGAGCTGCGGATGCCGATGGGTCCGAATGGCAAGAAGCTGCCGTGGAAATTCGATGTGCTGCCGGCCATCCCGGATAAATTCAATCTGGATCCGATCGCCGACTCGGAGGCGAAGCTGAAGAAGGTGCTGCGTTTCGCCAAGCGCAAGGACATCGATCTCATCGTCAACGCCTGCGATGCCGGGCGCGAGGGCGAGCTGATTTTCCGCTACATCATGGAGATCGGGGAAATTCAGAAGCCGATCAAGCGGCTGTGGATGCAATCGATGACGACGGGCGCGATCATTTCCGCATGGGAAAATCTCCGCAGCGATGAGCAGATGAAGCCCCTCGCCGATGCGGCGAAATGCCGCTCCGAGTCGGATTGGCTGGTCGGGCTGAATGCGACCCGCGCGCTGACCTGTTTCAACTCCCGCCACGGCGGCTTCAACATCACCGCCGCCGGTCGGGTCCAGACGCCGACGCTCGCCATCCTTGCGGCCCGCGAGGAGGAAATCCAGGCATTCAAGCCCGAGCCCTACTTCGAGGTCCACGCGACGATGAATGTTTCCGCAGGCAGCTACCTGGGGAAATGGATCGATCCCGCCTATAAGAAAACGGAGGCGAATCCCCATGGCCGGGCGGATCGCATTTGGGATCAGGACAAGGCGCAAGGCATTGTCGAGCGTTGCAGCGGCAAGACTGCGGAAATCAGCGAGGACAAGAAAGCCCAGAGCCAGATCGCGCCGCAGCTTTACGATCTCACCACGCTCCAGCGCGAAGCGCCCTTTTCCGCCAAAGGCACCCTGCAGATCGCCCAGGCGCTTTACGAGAAACACAAGGTCCTGACTTACCCGCGGACCGATTCCCGCTACCTGCCGGAAGACTATATGCAAAACGTCCGAGATACGCTCAAGGAAATCGGCAACAGCGATCTGGACGTGGCCAAGTATGCCAAAGCGGTGCTCGCCGGGAAATCCGACAATGGCCCGCGCCTGCATCAGTCGAAACGCATTTTCAATACCGCGAAGGTTTCCGATCACTTTGCGATCATCCCCACGGGCACCATCGCCAAGCTTTCCGAGACCGAGCAGAAGGTGTATGACATGGTCGTGAAACGGTTCATCGCCGTCTTCTACCCGGCGGCGGAGTTCGAGCAGACCACACGGCTATCGACCATTTCCTCAGGCGGAAATACCGATACGTTCAAAACCGAAGGCCGCATTCTCACCGTGCCCGGCTGGCTGGAAGTGTATGGACGCCGCCCCGGTGTCGCT
>JACMMB010000364.1 GCA_014379305.1 Akkermansiaceae bacterium | reverse complement strand
CGAAGACACTCACAAGACCTTCGAAAAAGACATTCAGGAACTGACTAACAAATTCACCAAGAGAATAGAAGAAATGGCCGTTGCCAAAGAAGCCGACCTCATGAAGATCTAATACGTATTTCTTGAACTCGCTTCAGATTCCCGGCTTCTTTCGCTCAGTTTCCCCTTGCCACCCTACCCTTCCCTCCCCTAAACATTCGCCCCACCCGCAAGGGGCGTTAGCGCAGTTGGTAGAGCACTTGCATGGCATGCAAGGGGTCAGCGGTTCGAATCCGCTACGCTCCACTTTTTTGATCCCTTCGGCACTGCCTTCAATCCATGAAGCGAATCCTGCCCACCACTGGGAAATGGTCGGATAAATATGGCTCTCCGCTTTTGAGCACGCGTGACTCCAGAACCTCCGCCCTCGGGGAAACAAAAATGTGATCGACCTTCCATTGCCTGCTTGGATCACTCATCCAGAAATGCAAACTCCCCCTTGCCCTTTCACGCGGGTGCAAAGCATTGAAAGTCTCCTTCAATCCTGCGAATCCATCGACCGGTTCCTTGGTTGCGCGTCCATTCAGAAACAGCAGCGCATCATTCCCCTCAACCGCGTTGAAATCACCCAACCAGACCACCGCCTCATCATCCACATTCATCTTCACCAGCTTCCGAGCCATCGATCTAACAGACTTTTCACGTGAAATCTGATTCCTGTGATCCAGATGCATATTCACCACCCAAACCCCTCTCGCGCACGTTCGATCTACCAGCCTTACCCAGCTTGCCACCCGCGGAATGTCATTCCCCCAGCTTTTCGAGCCAGCCTGATCCGGTGTTTCCGATAGCCAGACCGTCCCGCTTTTCTCAACATCATGATCGAACCGATCCTTTCGGAAAAAAATCCCCGCATACTCTCCCCGTCGCTTGCCGTCATCCCGCCCCACCCCGTGGAAGTCATAATCCGGTAGCGATGCCCGGAGGTCCGCCACCTGCCCATGCAAACCCTCCTGAATCCCAAACACATCGAGCCCCTCCGAACGAATCATCCGCACACATCCCACGACCCTTTCGCCCCATGCGCGTGCGCCCGCATCACCCCGATTTTCATACCTGACGTTGAAAGTCATAACTTTCAACTCCATCGCCCCATCCTCTCTAACAGCCACTGCCTGCGGCGCACGCTGCTTGTCACAGCCGACCATCGTCATCAGGCCTGTTGCCGCCAGAACACTTGCCAATTTTTGCAAACCCATCGCGGGCGGACTCTTCCATCGGTAGCCGGGGAGGTCAATCCGCTGCGAAACCATATACAACTTTTACCATTGCCAAATCCATCCAGCTCACTCATGTTCACCTCGTTGACACGACGGTAGGCAGCCATGGGAAATTCTCCCCGGCCGCCACTCAAGCAATCCTCTCCTGCGTCTCCTCCCGCTCATCCCAGCCGGAAGATTCATTAGAAAACCACTGCTCACTCCGTTTTCCTTTTCCAGGTTACAGCGATGCATTTCCACATCATCGCCTAGCTCAAACCTCCACCCATTATCCCTGAAATTCCCTTATGGCCGGTCACAACAAGTGGTCCAAGGTCAAACACATCAAAGCCAGAGTCGATGCCATCAAAGGTCGGGTCTTCAGCAAATGCGCCCATGAAATCGCCCTCGCGGCACGTGCCGGAGGCGGTGATCCAGCCCTCAATCCCCGTTTGCGAACCGCCATCGATGCAGCCAAATCCCTTTCCACCCCGCGCGAAAACATTGAACGAGCCATTAAAAAAGGCACCGGAGAACTTGGCGGCGATGCGATCCAGGAAGTCTCCTACGAAGGCTACGGTCCCTCCGGGACTGCATTCATAATCGAAATGGCCACCGACAATCTCAATCGCTCCGCGCAGGACCTCCGCACGATCTTCTCCAAAAACGGCGGCATGGTCGCCACCCAAGGCTCCGTCTCCTACCAGTTCGACCGCAAAGGCGAAATCAAACTCTCCTCGGAAAATCTCTCTTTCGATGAAATCTTCTCCCTCGCCCTTGAGTCCGGAGCCGAGGACATCACGCACGAAGCAGATGAATTCATCATCCTCACCGCAGCCGACCAGCTCGGCACCGTCGCCAACCTCCTGCGCGAAAATTTCCTCCTCCTTACCTCCGAGAAGCTGATCTCGATCCCTCATGCTCCCTGCGTTGTCGCAGATATAGACACGGCCCGGCAGATCCTGAAGCTTCACGATACGCTCGATGAATATCCCGACACCCTCAATGTCTTCACCAACTTCGAAGTCCCCGACGAGCATTTGGAAAGCCTTCTCCTCTGAATAATACCTGCGCCATCCAAGATCAGAAAACCTCTCAAATCCCATTTTCCAATATTTTTCCGAATGAGCAAGAATACCTCCGACGACCTCTTTGACATGCCTTCTGTCGATATCGAGCCCAAAGCCGCCAAGCCTGCTCGCAAAACCGCAGCCAAGGCTGTGGCAAAGAAGGCACCGGCAAAAAAAGCAGCAAAGAAAATTTCCAAGCGAGTGACAAGCCCCGACGCCCTCCAGGAAAACCCGGCTAGTTCAGCAGCCGACACCGAGCCTAAAGCCGCGCGCACGTCCCAGGCTCCGGAGCAGGCTGCCGAGTCAATACCGGCTCCCAAACCTATCGAACTTCCATTTACAGAGTCTGCGGAAACCGATGATCAGGGCTCACGGCAAGCCATCCACCATTCGCCAGCGAACGACGCCCCGCGGATGGGTCGTGTTCCCGGCGGTGGTCCAGTCAATCCTCCGCCCGTCCAACAGATTTCCCATCCCCAAGCGGACTTTCAATCTCCGCCGGGTGAATCGCGCTCCAAAAAACGCCGTGAAAAACGCAAACGCCGCCGCGACAACTTCGGAGAACAGAATTTGAATCAAGATCCCCGCAATGACCGCAACAACAGGATCGAGCGCAACGATCGCCGGGATATTAGAAATAAACGCGATGACCATCGCGAGCCACGTCCTCAGGAAGACCGCAGTCCAGCCGTTCTCTCAGGACCTTTGGTCGAGGCCGATGGAATTCTGGAGCTAACCCCGAAAGGCTTTGGCTTCCTGCGCATGCCTGAAAACAATTTCGAGCAGGCCAAGGAGGACATCTTCATTTCCCCCGAGCTGATCCGCCGCCACTCCCTCCGTCACGGCCAGTGGCTCCACGGCCAGTTCCAAGCCAGTACGCGCGGCCCCCAACTCATCGAGATCAAAACAGTCAATGGCGAGGATCCCGCGACTGCCGCGAAGTTTCCCCACTTCGATGAACTCAAAGCCATCAATCCGAACAAACGAATCGCCTTTGAAACCACCCCGGATCGATACACCACCCGCGTTGTGGATATTGTCGCACCCGTAGGCCGTGGTCAGCGCGGACTCATCGTTTCACCTCCCCGCTCCGGGAAAACCACCCTCCTCCTGCACATGGCCGAGGCGATTCGCGAAAAATACGACGAGCAAATCCATCTCATGATCCTCCTCGTCGATGAGCGGCCGGAGGAAGTCACCGAGTTCCGCCGCGCCCTGCCCGGAGCGGAAATCTACGCCTCTTCCAATGATGAACAGGCCCGCAACCACACGCGCATTGCGGAACTCGCCATCGAGCGCGCCAAGCGTCTGGTTGAAGCCGGCAAGGATGTTTTTCTCCTGATGGATTCAATCACCCGCCTCGCCCGCGCATACAACGGAAATATGAATAACCGCGGACGCGGAACCGGCTCGGGCGGCTTAACCATCGGTGCCCTCGAAATTCCCCGTCGCCTCTTCGCCGCAGCCCGGAATACCCGTGGCGGAGGCTCGCTAACCATCCTGGCAACCGCACTCATCCAGACCAACTCGCGTGCGGATGAAGCCATTTACATGGAGTTCAAAGGCACCGGAAACATGGAGCTGGTTCTGGACCGCAAGATCGCTGAAAACTACATTTATCCAGCGGTTGATATTTTCAAATCCGGAACCCGGCGTGAAGAGCTGCTTCTCCCGGAGCACACGCTTCACAAAATCCACCTCATCCGCCGCGGCCTTTCCGGACACCGCCCGGTGGAGGCGATGGAGCGGCTCCTTTACTTTGTTAAAAAATTCCCCAACAACCCGCAGATGCTTCTCGAAATCAAAGGCTAAGCTCAGGCCAAACGACTCCCTGTTAACCTCCGTAATGCATACTCTTTTCGTCGAAAAGCTGCCCCCATTCGCGACCGAAGCCCACCGCCTTTTCAATGACCTTCGCGAATCACTCAATCTCCCGGGACTTCAGACGCTCCGCCTTTTAAACCGCTACACCATCGATGGCCTCGATGACTCGGAATTCAACCTGGCTGCGGCGCAAATCCTTTCCGAGCCCCAGGTGGATTCCATCTCAACCGTCCTTGGTCACGCTCCAAACGGGTATCATTTCTCCTACTCATATCTGCCCGGTCAATTCGACCAGCGCGCCGATTCCGCCGCCCAATGCATCCAGATCCTCACCGCGAGCGAAAAGCCTGCGGTCACTTGCGCGAAAATCGTCATCCTGATCGGCGATCTCTCGGCGGCGGACGTGTTCGCCATCAAAGCGTACATCATCAATCCCGTCGATTCCCATGAAGTCCCCGTTGCATCCAGCCCGGGCAGCCAGCCCCCCTCGATCCCATCCGATGTTGCGGTCCTTGCGGACTTTCTTTCGGAAGATCCGAAGGTGCTCCGCAATGATTTGTCTCTGGCCATGTCAGAAGCCGACATCGCATTTTGCCAAAATTACTTTCGCGATGAAGAGCAACGCCCGCCGACGGTGACCGAGATCCGCGTCCTGGACACCTACTGGTCCGACCATTGTCGCCACACCACTTTTCTCACCTCAATCGGGAACATCACTTTCGATCCCGGCTCCGAGCTTATAGAGGAAACCTATCAAACCTACCGCAAAGTCCGCCAAGTCCTGGGCAGGGACGACAAGCCCGTCACTCTGATGGACATCGCCCTCATCGGCATGAGGGAACTCAAAGCTTCCGGCGAGCTCGACAACCTTGAGATTTCCGAGGAACTCAATGCCGCCTGCATCGTTGTCCCCGTAAAGATCGACGACCGCGCCGATGAAGAATGGCTAATCCAGTTCAAAAACGAAACCCACAACCACCCTACCGAAATCGAACCGTTCGGAGGTGCCGCCACCTGTCTTGGCGGGTGCATTCGCGATCCCCTTTCCGGCCGCTCCTACGTCTATCAAGCCATGCGCGTCTCCGGTGCGGGCAACCCCCTTACGCCTTTTTCAGAAACCCTTCCAGGCAAGCTCCCTCAGAAAAAAATCTGCCAGGTTGCTGCTCAAGGCTACTCATCCTATGGCAACCAAATCGGACTTGCCACCGGTCAGGTTGCCGAAGTCTATCATCCCGGCTACGTCGCCAAACGCCTGGAAATCGGCGCGGTGGTTGCCGCAGCGCCCCGTAAAAATGTCGTTCGCGGCACCCCTTCGCCGGGTGATGTAATCCTCCTCATCGGTGGGCGCACTGGCCGGGATGGCGTCGGTGGGGCTACCGGATCTTCCAAAGAGCATACCGATACAGCCTTGGAAAACTCAGCTGAAGTCCAGAAGGGCGATGCTCCCACCGAGCGGAAAATCCAACGCCTTTTCCGCAAACCCGAACTGACTCAAAAAATCAAAATCTGCAACGACTTCGGAGCCGGCGGGGTCTCGGTTGCCATCGGCGAAATCGCCCCCTCCCTGATCATCAATCTCAGCGCCATCACCAGAAAATATGACGGCCTTGATGGCACCGAACTCGCCATCTCCGAATCGCAGGAACGCATGGCCGTGTGCGTTGATCCTGCGGATATCGACTTTTTCATCTCTGCCGCGGATCAGGAAAACCTCGAATGCGTCCACGTCGCCGACGTCACCGATTCAGGGCGTCTGGTCATGACTTGGCGCGGAATTACCATCGTCAATCTTTCCCGAAAATTTCTGGACACCAATGGCATTCAACAGACCGCCAATATCCAGGTTGGGGGCGCGTCATTTCAATTCCCAGCCCCTTCGGTCGATTCTCTCAAAGCTCATTTATCATCTCTTCAACTTGCTTCCCGGAAAGGCCTCGGGGAAATGTTCGATGGTTCCGTCGGTGCCAACACTGTCCTCTGGCCTTTTGGCGGTAAGCACCAGCTCACTCCACCCGATGCCATGGTCGCCAAGCTCCCTCTGTTGGAAGGCGAAACGGACATCGCGACCTACATGTCCTGGGGCTTCGATCCTTATCTTTCCGAGCAATCCCCCTTCCATGGCGCCGTTTACGCTGTCACGGAATCCGTCTGCAAAGCCGTCGCCGCTGGCGCCCGTCTTGATGATGTACGCCTGACCTTGCAGGAGTATTTTCCTAAGCTAGGCAGCGATCCGAAACGCTGGGGTCTCCCTTTCGCCGCCCTCCTCGGTGCTTTCCGCGCCCAGCATGAACTCCGTCTGGCTGCCATTGGCGGAAAGGATTCCATGTCAGGCTCTTTCAATCAGCTCGACGTCCCCCCGACTCTCGTTTCTTTCGCTCTGGCCCCAGGTCTGGCATCGCTCGCCCTTTCTCCCGAGTTCAAGAAAGTGGATTCCCTGGTAAGTCTGATAGAAACCCCGATCCACAAAGACGGCCTCCCTGATTTCGGCGCCCTCAGGCAAATCGCCGCAGCTTTGCATAGTCTCAACAAATCCGGCAGCATCCTTGCCCTCCACCATATCGGCCAGGCAGGCCTTGCGGCTGCCCTGACGAAAATGGCCTTGGGCAACTTCATTGGCTTTAGCTGTAACGCAGGCTTTGATTCGCTTCCTCTTTATCGCCCCCGCTATTTCGCCTTCCTCATCGAACACAAGATGGCGATCAAGAAAATACTTCCAGACTCCAGGGAAATCGGCAGAACCACCCGGCAGCCGTCACTCGTTTTCGGCACCGAAACACATCAACTCGCCGATTTGCAGAATGCCTATCAAGCCACCCTCGAACCCGTTTATCGCACCAAGCCGGAATCTTTACCTGCAGATCAAAACATCCTTTTGCCGCCGACTTCCACAGCTCACGGCTACAAAAAAAAGAAAAGCAACAGGCTCGCTTCAAAACCCACAGTCCTGATTCCCACGTTTCCCGGCACCAACAGCGAATACGATTCCGCCCGCGCCTTCCAACGCGCCGGCGCAATTACACACATCGAAGTGTTCCGTAACCTGTCCGCCCGCCACATTGAGGAATCCATCAACACCCTCGCAAAACAAATCCATGCTTGCAATATCCTGTTCCTTCCCGGCGGCTTCAGTGCCGGCGACGAACCCGATGGCTCCGCCAAATTCATTGCAACCATTCTACGCAATCCGCAAATAGCCAATGCCGTTTCCGACCTTCTGGAGAATCGCAACGGCCTCATTCTTGGTATTTGCAACGGCTTCCAGGCCCTCATCAAGACCGGCCTGGTCATCCACGGGAAAGTTTGTGAAACCGACTCCGCTTCGCCCACGCTGGTGCACAACGACATTGCCCGCCACGTCTCGCACTATGTCACCACCCGAATCACCAACAACTCCTCCCCTTGGCTGGCGAATATGAATGTTGGCGAACTCCACACTCTGCCCGTCTCGCATGGTGAAGGCAAATTCTTTGCGAGTGAAATCGCCAGCTCCCGGCTTTTCGCACAAGGTCAGATTGCCACCCAGTATTGTGATCCATCTGGCAATCCCACCATGCAACACCCCTTCAATCCAAACGGCTCCCACGGCGCTATCGAAGGCATCACCTCGCCCTGTGGCCGGGTGTTTGGGAAAATGGCACACTCGGAACGCTTTTCCCAGGACGTTGCTAAAAACATTCCCGGCAATAAATACCAACCCATCTTCCAAGCGGGTGTGGCTTGGTTTTCGTAAGCCGTAATTCTACCGGAAAACCTCGCTAGAACCCCAAGTCAATAGTTATTATAATCTTATTGGCACAAATTATGCTTCTCAATTCCCAAGCCTCTCGGTAGCTTGGCCGCGTTCACCACGCGCATGGCAGAAGCTTCGCTCCATCATTCTCTTTCCCAGAACCAAACTCTTGCGCCGCAAATGCGCAAGAGTTTGGAAATTCTTCAGGCCAGCACGATGGAGCTTTCCCATCTCATGCGCCAGGCTTTGGAAACGAATCCGACGCTTGAGGATATTACCGAAACAATTTCTCTCGATGAAGACGGCACCGATCCTGAGGAGGCCGACTCGCTGGAATATATGAACGAAACGGAGGATGATTGGCGTGATCGCTCGATCCTCGAAGGCCGTTCATCCCAATGGAGCCAGGAGGATGAAGAACGCCGCCAGAGGCTCTATGACAATATCGTTTCCCCTGAAACGCTGCAGCAGCATCTTCAGCACCAGCTCGATCTTTCGCTCGTCGATCCGAAAATCCGCGACGCCGCCCAGTCACTGTTGGGAAATCTTGATGAACGCGGCTACCTGGATCTTCCTTTACGGGAAATAGCCGCCCGCATTCCCCATTCTTTCAATATTTTCTCGCAAGCTCTTGATCTTATAAAAACCTTCACGCCAGCGGGGGTTGGTGCCGCCGGGATTCCGGAATCGCTTCTTCTCCAGCTCGAACGCGCCTCCGGAACCGAAACCCTCGAGTATAAAATTGTCAGGGATCATCTCGAAGATCTGGCTCGCAAACGCCATCCACAGATTGCGCGCGTCCTCTGCACCACCGTCGAGCGGATTGCCGAAGCAGCGGAAAAAATCGGCCGCCTCTCGCCAAATCCCGGTGGTGATTTCGACCCAACCGGCAACCCGTATATTCTCCCTGATGTCGTCATCGAGCGTGACGAGGAGGGGAGGTGGTCCGCGCGCCTGACTGGGGAACATCTGCCCAATCTCCGCATCAACGATTTTTATAAGGACATGATCGGGAAAAACGGTGTCGATTCAAAAGCCCGGGCTTTCCTCCGGGATCAGATACGTGACGGCCGCAGCCTCATCCGCTCAATCTCGCTGCGGCAGGAAACCATCCTCGCAATTGCCCATAAGCTGATCGAGCAGCAACCCGATTTTCTTTCAAAAGGTCCCCGCCATCTTCGCCCCCTGACCATGAACGATATCGCTGACGAGCTAAGCCTGCATGCGACCACGGTCTCCCGCGCTGTCGCCGGAAAATATATCCTCACTCCGCAGGGTCTTATGGAAATGCGTGCCTTTTTCGCGACGGGCTATCTAACTTCGGACGGTGCCGAGGTCTCCAACGCGGGAGTCCGCGAAGCCATCCAGCAACTCATTACTCAGGAGAACAACGCGAAACCACTTTCGGATGATGCAATCACCAAGGCCCTCCAGGATCAGGGCATCAAGGTCGCCCGACGGACGATTGCCAAATACCGGGAGCAGCTCAACATACTCCCCTCGCATCTGCGGAAATCGTTTTAGGCGGGCTGTTGTTGTGAGATGCAGTGAAGGGTGCCGCCTTCCTGCACCAGATCGAGAGAGTCGATGGCGATGATTTCGCGGTCGGGAAAAAGCTCGCGGATGAGACCCAGGGCTTGGTCGTCGTTTTTCGACTGGCGGAAGGTGGGGACGAGGACAGCGTGGTTGAGAATGAGGAAATTGACATAGGATGCCGGTAGGATGGGGAGTCTCCAGCCTGGGATTTCGCAGGCTTGGGGGAGGCGGATCGGGACGATCTCGTATGATTTTCCCGAGGGGGTCAGAAAATTATCAAGCCGAT
>JACMMB010000036.1 GCA_014379305.1 Akkermansiaceae bacterium | reverse complement strand
GCTGCGTTTTTAGAATCGATCCAGGCACGTTTCCCGGACGCGAGGCCAATGAAATTGGCACAGGTGCGCGGGGCTTTTTGATGTTCCAGGAGCACGCGAAAAGTGCCTAGTGATGTGCCTCCCTGGCTGACTGTGAAATCGGCGTGAATCTGGGCGGAAAGTGGGCTCAGCAGCAGAGTGAAGAGGAGTATAGAGTGACGCATGGGTTATTGAATGTTTTTCAGGAAAGGCGGTCGCGGAAATCGGCATACCCGAAAACCCTCACAGTTTCAATCCGCCCGTCGATATGAAGGAGTGCAATGGATGGATGTTTGACTCCATTGAACGTTGTGGTTTTGACCATGGTGTAGTGAGCCATATCATCGAAGACCAGAACGTCGCCGACGACCAGATCCCGGTCAAATGAGTAGTCGCCAATCACATCGCCAGCCAGGCAGGTGGGGCCGCCCAGACGAAAAGTGGATAAATGATCGCCGGTGAAAGACGCATGGGATGGATCGGAGGCGAGATGATAGTTTTCGCCCGTCAGCATGACCGCCGGGGCCGGGCCTGCTACGGCGGGTGAGGAATCAACCAGGAAAACATAAGGACGGTATGGCATTTCAATCACATCCGGCATGTGGGCGGTGGCGGAAACATCAAGGATGGCCAGCTTGTGGCCTGCGGACTCAAAGACATCCATGACAGTTGCACGGAGGACTCCGGTATGGATGGCGACCGCCTCTCCGGGTTCGAGCCAAACCTCGACGTCGTATTCTTCCCTGGCTTTCCTGACGAGATTGATCAGCAACTCACGGTCATAGAAGGGCTTGGTGATCCAGTGGCCGCCACCCATGTTGAGGTAGGTGAATTGCGGGGATCGGAGGAGATGTCCGAACTTTCTATCGATGGCTTTCAGGGTGCTCTCAAGGTCGTCGGAATTTTGCTCGCAGAGCGTGTGGAAATGGAGCCCTGACAGGCCGATGAGATCGGCTCCAGCAAGTTGTTCGGCAGTGATTCCAAGCCGGGAACCGGGAACACAGGGGTCGTAGATGGGCGTTTCTCCGGTGGAATGTTCGGGATTAACACGCAGGCCGCACTGCAATTCTCCGGAAAGGAAACGGGGGTGACGGAATATTTTCTCACGGAAACGGAACCACTGGGAGAGCGAGTTGAAATCCAAGTGATGAGTGAATTCGAGGAGTTCGTCGATCTCGGCTTCGTCGTAAGCCGGTGAGTAGGTGATGATGTGTTTTCTAAAATGATCCCGCGCGAGCATCGCTTCCCAGAGGCCGGAGGCGCAACAGCCATCCAGGTCTCTGGCAATGTAAGGAAAGGCTTTCCAGCAGGAGAATCCCTTGAGTGCCAGGACGACTTTGCAGCCGGCCGCATTGGCGACTTCGCGGAGGATCGCGGTATTCTGCTGAAGGGCGGCTATGGAAACGAGAAACATGCGGAAAGGACTGGCACCTTGGCTCGGAATCAAGGGGAATCAGGAGAAAAGTTCCTGAGCTGTATAAGCCATTCCGATCGCAGCCGCGGCGTCTCCGCCGGTGGCCCACTCGAATTCGGTAGTGATTTTTTCCGGGTCTATCGGGCTGACGCGATAAACCGGCCAGGCACGCTCATTGAAACCTTCCTTTATCCATTCCATGAATTGCTCGCGGAATTTCGCCTCGGCAAGTCCGCCGCCGATAACGATTAAACCAGGGTCGAAAACGCGAACGATGTCGGCAATGCCATAGCCGAGAATGTAGCCTTGTTGTTTGAACAGTTGGATGGCGAGCGTGTCACCGTTTTCAGCGAGGGTGCGGAGTTGGAAGGCTTTATCCTCGATGGTGGAGTCGGACGTGTTGAGTTCATGGTTCGCCCACTCGGTTTTCCGCAACTCAAGCCGGAGGCGGCGGCGAAGTGCGACGAGAGATACCCATGCTTCGAGGCACCCTTTCAAACCACAGGTGCAGTCCGGGAGCTCGCCATCGTCCTCGCGAAAAGGAACCGATATATGGCCGACTTCAAGGGCGAGACCGTTGGCTCCTTCGTAGAGCTTCCCGCCCGGAAGCACGAATCCTCCGCCAAGGCCTGTGCCGGGTGCGACCAGCAGCAAGCCGCCAATATGTTTGTGCCGGATGGAATATTCCCCGACTGCTGCCGCGTTGCAGTCATTGGTCATCGTGGTAGGAATGCCGGTACGCTCTTTGTATTTTGAACAAATATCAGTGCCGACCCAGTCATCCCCCAGGTTGGCCTTGCCCCAAATGACGCCGTTCGATGAAGGCGCCGGCACATCCAGGCCGATGCCGCCGATATCATCGAGCGAAATGCCGGCGTTTGCGGCAAGCGCATCAATGGCGATGTTCAACTGACGGAAGGTGGCCTCGTAGCCATCTTTCACATGACTGCGGACTTCGACAATTGGCCCCACTTGCTCACCAGAGGAATCGAGGATGATGGTCTTGATCATCGAACCGCCGATATCGAGTCCTACAAAATGCTTGGCCTTTGACATGGGCAAGGTTGTTTCGGCGGGGTGAGGAGAGTCAAGATGCAAGACGGTGCGGACGAAGCCCGAATACACCTGCTGAGGCAAGTGTTCCGTGGGTTGAGCCTCATTTTGACCCGGCTGTATCGCCGGTTTTAACAAATTTGAGATTTTTAATAAAAATCGCTCCGACCCCCTCTGTGGGGGGGTGACGGAATTCAATTTTTAGTACAATGTTCATCTCCATTATGAAAACCCAAGACAAACCCAGAGACGTCGAATCCTTAAGTATCCAAGGAAACCTCCACCGAAAGCGGCTTTTTCAATGGATCTTCTCCATGGTCGCGCTGCTGCTTGCGTTGCCGGTGTTTGCCGCCAGTCCGCGCACGTTCAGCTTCGTCGTTCCCAATAGCAGCAAGACCAGCGGCGGTGTCTATGACAGCGCGGGCACCCTGATCCGCACCTTGTGGAGCGGCAGAAGCTACAATGCTGGCACTTACTCCGTCGCGTG
>JACMMB010000363.1 GCA_014379305.1 Akkermansiaceae bacterium | reverse complement strand
AGACTAAAGCTCGAGAGTGATGAGCAGGTCGTCCGAGTCCACCTGAAGGCCTTTTTTGATGTGGACGTTTTTGATCACACCGTCCTGGGAAGCCGAGACAGTGGTGAGCATTTTCATCGCTTCCAGGAGGATCAGCTTGTCGCCGGCTTTGACTTCCTGGCCGGGTGAAACGGCGATCTCGGTGACCATGCCGGGCATGGGTGCGCAGATTTGGGTCGGATCATCGGGGTCTCCCTTCTGGCGGGCGGGCGTTGAGGTGCTGGCCAGGGATTTATCGACGACGATGGATTCACGCGGCATGCCGTTGAGTTCATAAAAAAGAGTCCGCCGGGCTTCGAGGTCGGGCTCACCGATAGAGATCAGCTTGATGATCAGGATTTTTCCGGGATCGATTTCGACCTCGATTTCCTCTCCAACCTGCAAGCCGTAGAAGAACGCGGGGGTGGGCAGTTTGCTGAGGTCGTCGTATTTGGTTCGGAAAAGGGTGAAGTCTTCAAAGACCTGCGGATACATGAGGTGGGAATAAAGGTCGTCGTCATTGGCCGGGCGGCCAATCTTTGCCGCGATTCCGGTACGGGTGGCTTCGAGATTGATCGGTTCCGCGAGTTCGCCAGGGCGCCGGGTGGTGGCTTTGCGGTTGGGACCAAGGACGACTCTCTGGACATCAACGGGCCAGCCGCCATCGGGTTGGCCGAGACCGCCGGAGAGCATGTCGATGACGGAGTCCGGGAAATCGACGGAGCCGGGTTTGATTTTGATCACATCGGCGGCTTTGATGCCGCGGGTGACGAGGAACATGCACATGTCACCGACGACCTTGGATGAAGGAGTGACTTTGATGATATCGCCGAAGAGCTGGTTGACTTCGGCATAGGTACGGGCGATTTCGCGCCAACGGAGGCCCAGGCCCATGGCGTTGGCCTGTTCGCGGAGGTTGGTGTATTGGCCACCGGGCATTTCATGATCATAGACCTCGGCAGTGCCCGCGCGTGGCGCGGAATCGAAGGGCTTGTAAAAGGACAGAACGTGCTCCCAGTAGTCGGAAATTTCGTTCAGTGCATCAAGGTTGAGGCCGGGATCCTGCTCGGAGCTGGCGAGGGCGGCGCAGACGGAATTGAGGTTAGGCTGTGAGGTGGAGCCCGACATCGAGGCGATGGCGAGATCCGCGATATCGACTCCGGCACGGGCGGCGGCGATGACCGAGGCGGCATTGAGACCTGATGTGTCGTGGGTATGGAAATGGATGGGGATGCCGATTTCCTGTTTTAAAGCGTGGACGAGATCATAGGCGGCCTGGGGTTTGCAAAGCCCGGCCATGTCCTTGATGCAGAGAATATGCGCGCCCATTTTTTCAAGCTCCCTGGCTTTACCAAGGTAGTAGTTCAAATTGTATTTCGTGCGTGCGGGATTGAGGATGTCACCCGAGTAGCAGATGGCGGCCTCACAGAGCACCTTGCCATGCTCGCGGACGGACTCCATGGCGACGCGCATGTTGGGCAGGTAGTTGAGGGAATCGAAAATGCGGAAAATATCCATCCCGGAGTCGGCGGCGTGTTTGATGAAACCCGCGACGACATTGTCAGGATAATTCGAGTAGCCGACGGCGTTTGAGCCACGGAAAAGCATTTGAAACAGGATACTCGGAACTTTTTCGCGGAGGCGGCGGAGGCGTTCCCAGGGACACTCGCTGAGGAAACGCATGGCCGTATCGAAGGTGGCGCCGCCCCACATTTCCAAGGAAAACAATTCCGGGGTGCGGGTTGAGTAAACCCCGGCAATGCGGAGCATGTCATGGCTCCTCATGCGTGTGGCGATGAGGGATTGGTGTGCGTCGCGGAGTGTGGTATCGGTAATCAGGAGGCGCTTTTGATCGAGGATCCAGCTGGAAAACCGTTCCGGCCCGAGCTCCAGCAGCAGGCTGCGGGATTGCGGAGTGGAGTTGCTGGCGGGCGGCTGGAGAGAGGGGAGGATGGCGGGCGGAATAATCGTCTCCAAGCGGTAATTCTTGACGTGGGGATTGCCATTCACGGTGGTGTCCGAGAGGTATGCGAGCGTGCGTGTTGCGCGATCGCGTCGCTTTGAAAATTGGAACAGTTCGGCCTTGGTATCGATGAGCTTGGTATGTGCCTGGCCGCTTCGGAAGGTTTCATCCGCGATGACATTTTCCAGGAAAGGAATGTTGGTTTTCACCCCCCGGATGCGGAATTCCCGGAGCGCGCGATCCATGCGCTGGCAGGCGGTGGGGAAGCTGCGTCCCATGGCCGTGAGCTTGACCAGCATCGAATCGTAATACGGCGTGACGACGGCTCCGGCATCGCCAGAAGCGGCATCGAGGCGGATTCCGAAGCCAGCGGCGGAGCGGTAGTTGAGGATCCGACCGTAGTCGGGAGCGAAGTTTTTTTCCGGGTCTTCGGTGGTGATGCGGCACTGGATGGCGAAGCCGTTGCAGGGGATGTTTTCCTGCGTCGGGATGGCGACTTCATCCGAAAAAATGCTGTGCCCCTGGGCGATCAGAATCTGTGAACGCACGAGATCAATGCCGGTGACGCACTCGGTGACGGTATGCTCGACCTGGATGCGGGGATTCATCTCGATGAAAAACCAATCGTTGCGATCCATGTCGTAGAGGAATTCCACGGTGCCGGCGTTGTCATAGCCAATGCCCTCGGCAAGCTTTACCGCAGCGGCGCAGAGCTGCTGGCGGATGGCGGGATCGAGGTGCATCGCGGGGGCGACTTCTACCACTTTCTGGTAGCGCCGCTGGACCGAGCAATCCCGTTCATAAAGGTGGACGACATTGCCATGCTGATCGCCGAGGATCTGGACTTCGATGTGTTTAGCGCGCTTGATGTAGCGTTCGAGAAAAACCGATGAATTGCCGAAGGCGTTTTCGGCCTCGGCGCGGGCTTCGGCAAGCAGTCCGGGCAATTGGGAGGGACTTTCGACCACCCGCATCCCGCGACCACCGCCACCGAAGGCCGCTTTGATGATGAGCGGGAAACCGATCTGGTGGGCGACTCTGAGAGCTTCATCGGGATCGGTGATCGCCTGTTCGGTGCCGGGCAGGGTAGGGACTTGGAATTTATGGGCCAGGGCGCGGGCGGCGGTTTTATCACCCATGTTTTCCAGCAAGTCAGGGGAAGGGCCGATGAAGGTGATTCCCTCGCGGGCGCAGGCGCGGGCAAAGAGCGGATTTTCCGAAAGAAATCCATAGCCCGGATGAATCAAGGTAACGCCTTTTGATTTGGCGAGTTTGACGATGCCTTCGTAATCAAGATACGCGCCGACAGGGCCTTTCGTGGAGTCGAGCTGATAGGCTTCATCCGCTTTGAAGCGATGGATGGAGAAGCGGTCTTCTTCGGCGAAAATGGAGACCGTGCGGAGACCGAGTTCGGTGGCGGCGCGGAAAATACGAATCGCGATTTCGCCACGGTTGGCTGCAAGGATTTTGCCGGGCGATGCTGGGCTTGATGACATGGGGTTTTAGGTAAAAATTTTATCTAAGTTTTCTGCGGTCCGAATCAGGCTTCAGCGTGCGGAGTGAAGCTTGGATTTCCAAGCATATGCTTTCGAGTTTTGAGGATTTTTGAAATACCGCCCGATCCTGCGGGTTCCTACCCGCAGCCTCATGAATCAAGCACATCGAAAGGTCCCTGACCGGTCTTATTATACCTTGCCCGTACTCCCGCCCATGTGCGATGCTCGGCGTATGGATGAAATCATCTTCGAAGTGCATGAAGACGAGATAGACGGCGGATTCGTCGCTAGCGCCCTTGGCCATGCAATTGCCACACAGGGCGACACTCTGCAGGAATTGCGGGAAATGGCGCGTGAAGCCGTGCATTGTCATTTTGGCGATGGAGCAACGGGACCGATGCCAAAAATCATACGCCTGCACTTCGTTCGCGACGAGGCCTTTGCGGTATGAAACTCCCCCGCGACGTCGCCGCAGGCGATATCATTGTCGCTTTGCGGGTGCTCGGTTACGAACCAGCGCGACAGGCCGGATC
This sequence comes from Akkermansiaceae bacterium, assembly GCA_014379305.1. Taxonomy (GTDB): domain Bacteria; phylum Verrucomicrobiota; class Verrucomicrobiia; order Verrucomicrobiales; family Akkermansiaceae; genus Luteolibacter. Next base: position 4,460 of record JACMMB010000363.1, on the reverse strand, counting down.
ACACATCCGGCTGACAACCACTCTGGGAGGAAGCCATCATGTCACGATTCCCAACCATCCCCCTCTCAAAACCGGCACTTTACTTGGTGGAATATTGAGCCGGTGGCAGCCCACCACAAGCTCACCGTTGAGGATTTGCTTTCAATGCTGGACTTGTGACCTATCCAAGTAAGGCAAGTAATTGAAACCAAGGTCTTGGATTGGATGCCTACCTCGGGTGAATGGAGGAATGTTTGATTTCGTAGATCGGCAGGGACGGAAGATCTTCGTTTTTTTCCAGCCACGAGGTATGGGTGGTGGTGATCCATTTCTGAGCCAGCACCGGGAGCGAGTTCAGGACGGCGTTGCGGCGGCCGGGGTCGAGCTCGCCGAAGATGTCGTCGAGCAGGTAGATTGGCGTGCGGTCGGTGCGTTGGTGCAGAAGATGGCCTTGGGCGAGCTTGAGGGCGAGGACGATGGTGCGTTGCTGGCCTTCGCTGGCGTAGTCGGAAGCGGGCAGGCCGTGGAGGCGGATCGAAAGGTCATCGCGGTGGGGGCCGATGACAGCCTGGCGAGTGGAGATTTCGCGCTGACGGGCCTGCAGGATCGAGTCTTTTAGAGAAGGACCGGAGGCGGGGAGGTAGCTGAGGGTGAGAATTTCGGTTTTTTCGGAAATATCGAGCTGTGCGGCGGCGGCAAACGGGGAGAGATCATCGACGAGCTGGCGGCGGGCTTCGGTAAGGTGGGTGCCGTGTTCGATGAGGATTGACTCATAGGCGAGAAGCTCGGGGAGCCGGAGTTTGGGTTCTTTGAGGAGCAGGTTTTTCGCTCTAAGGGCTCGCCGGTAGCGGGTGTATGCGGTTCGGTAACGAGGATCGAGCTGGGCACCGAGGAAGTCGAGAAAGTGGCGGCGGGCTTCGCCGGGTCCGCGGATTAGATTCAAGTCCTCGTTTCCCATCCAAACAATCAGGCCCCCATCGGCGAGGTAGGAAGTGTTGGAGGGCCGGATTTCACCATCGACGGAGAGGCTCAAGCCTTCGCGGGCGTAAAGAATTTTGCGATCCTGGCCCCATGCATCGGCACCGATTCCGAAGCCGGGCGATGAGATTTTCGAGAGCGTTTGGAGGCGGTTGGTGCGGGGGGAGTGGAGGCGGGTGAGTATGCAGATGGCCTCCAGGATGGAGGTTTTTCCCTGGGCGTTATCGCCGATGAAAATGGTGCCTTGCGGGGAGGCATCGATGGCAAGGGATTCGAAGCAGCGGAAGTGTTGGAGACGTAGGCTTTTGATCACGAAACTTTGGATGCTTGACTCAAAATTTCAGTTTTCGGTCAAGTGATCGAGCGCTTTCTGATAGCTGGAATTGGTGAGATAGTGGCGAAGCTTGGGATCGAATTCCCGGAGGTGGGATTGGGTGTATGAGGAGATTTTTTCGGAGATGGTTTTCAAGGCTTCAAGATGGGCGGAAGGATCGCTGTCGCGTAAAGAATGGTCTGCGATGATCGTGAGCCGGTCGTGGAGGAGAGTGATGAGTTCAGGGTGCATGGACGGTGTGGAAAGCAGGCAATGGCGTTATTGCAACTTATGGGTTGGGCGTGGCCTGAAGCTGGTAAAATAGTTTTTTTGCGGTTGGGGAGGGCATGACTTTAATGGTGCTGTCAGGCAGGGTTTGGATGCGCGATTGGACAACGGTTTGCCAATCGTTGGTAAGGGTTTCAGACTCCCGGATAATGAGGTTGGCGTAGCGGAGGGCGATGGGGGAGGGTTTGTAGGAAGCGCTGCCATCTGGGAGGTAACTGAGCGCTGGATTGGGGGTTAAAGGGTTGGTGTCCAATAGGTATTCAACGAGATTTGGAAGCGGGTCGTCGTCGGGATTTTCGTTTTGTGAACCTGCTCCGTTTGCCCAGTCTAAGTATGGTTGGTCGGGGTTTTGAAGAAGTATTTCGGCGAGAATTTCCCGGTTTGAAAAGAGCGGGATCGGGGTGGAGGCGAATTGATTGATAGCGTTCAGGATTTCGTTCGCAATCAGGGCTTGGGCGGCAGTGCCGGGGTGAAAGCCGTCTTTGCAGAAGAGATGGAGAGGCGGGTTCTCGTTTCCTTCCGGAAGCTGGTAGTAAGTAAATGTGGTGCCGTTCAAGTGGACGGGGTTTTGATCGAAAATGCGGTCGCTAAGGCGATCTATGCGGGCGATGTAGGTGTGGGGGAGCGAGGAAGCCATGGCGATCACCGAGGCATTGACATCGGCGATGCGTTGGCGGGCGACAGCTTGTCGTGCCGGGTCGGAATACGAAGGTTTGAGGCGAATGTCAGGAGTGGCGCTGATGTCGGGGAGGGTGGCAATGATGATGGGGAGGTTTGCGGGCGCATGCTGACGGACAAAGGCGTGGATTCGAGCGAGACGCGGCGCAATTTGTGCGAGGAACGCCGGGGGAGCGGGATCGTTGTATGTTCCCGAGTAGTTGGATTTAAGGTCGTTTCCGCCGAGAAAAACAAGCACGGCGGCGGGAACGCCGAGGTCACCCTTGAGCTCCGAGCGGGTGTTGAAATCGAGGATATTGAAGTCTTCGGGATAAAGTATGTCCTCCCACTTCCGGGTGGTGGCTGTGGGGATGCCGTAATTGTATTCGTAACCGGCGTCGCGGTAATCGAGATATGAGCCCAGGTCCGGTTTGTAAGCACCCATGCTAAACAGGGAGGGACGACGGGAGTGCAGGAGTTCCACCCAGTTTCGAGTGTTAGCGACTGTCGGGTCGGAATCGGGTGCGGAGAATGGAAACTCGAAGATATATTCTTCGGTGAGGGAGTCGCCGATGGCGAGAAGTTTGAAGGGCGCTGCCTGGACAGATGGTGTGAAAATCGAAAAGAGCAGCAGGAGAGCTAAAGGTTTGTGTGGCACTTTTGGATACTAAGCCCGGGTTTCGTTTTTAAAAGGCTTGGCTTCTCAAGAAAACTATTTGAACAGGGAGTCGATGCCCATGGCTGATTTGCGGAGGAACTTGGGCATTTTCTTGGGGTTGCGGGGTTTGAAAAGACGGAAGACGAAGCCCAGGAGATGGAGGGTGAAGAGGTGATCGATGATGCGGTAACCGCGTTTTTTCCGCAGCAGGAGAGAGGAAAGCCAGGAGAGGGTGCGGCGTTTGACTTTGAATTGGTCGAAGGAGATTTTGATCCGGTAGCGCTCACGCAGGGTGGCAGGGTAACGTTTTTTGTATTCCTTTTTGGCCACCCGGATCTGTTCGGCAAGGGTGTCGTCAAAAGGGAGGAAATAGTAGCGGCGGGCGAGGACGAGGACGGAAAAAAAGTCGCGCATATGTTCGATATCGGCGACAGGAAGTTCGGCCTCCCGGGCGAGTTTGATCATTGAGGGAAACAGGGTGGCGGCGGCTTCCCCGGCTCTGAGGGCGCGCTCGGGATCGGGGACGAAGTGTTGGAGGATTTTTGAGACGGCGTGATTTATGAATACACAATCCCAATAGATATTAATGAGAGGTGGAATGCGGACGCGTCGGAAAAAAAGTTTCTGGCGGGCGAACTCCTCAATGTAATAGAGCTGATGGATCAGGGTTTCGGCGTAGCGCAGCAACTGGAGGGCGGGGGAGGCGCGCTCCGGGCCCAGCAGTTGCTCCATGGATTGTTCAACACTTAGCTGATCTTTGAAGCTGTAAATGGCGGTGGCGACGTTGATGCGGATCCAGATGTCGGGGTTTTTATTTTCCGGAAGGAATGCGAGGCGCCGGAAACGATGCCAGCCACCGGTTTGGCACCAGATTGACATCCCGATGACATTTTCCGCGCTGGCAAGTTCGCGCGCCAGGGATTCGCATTGAGAACCGATGAACGAGGGGAATTCGCCCGCACCTTCGTATTCGCGGCGGGCCTGCAGCTCGATGATCTTAGGGTTTTTAACGCGGAAAAAGGCGCGGTTGAGCGGGAGGAAGCGGAAGAAATCGCTTTCCCCGTGTTTCATGGAAACGATGAAGTTGGGGGAGTCGATTTTGTAAAGCGTTTCGGCAAGGGTGCCGCGGTGCCAAATGAGATCGCCGATGTGATGCGCGCCGACGGTCCAGGTTCGGAGGATAAGTTTTTTGCTGCGGGAATCGAAGTGAGGGATCAGCAAGCGCAGGAGGCGGTTGGTTTCGCGCGGATGACGGAGATGGAGTTGGGTTCGGATCGGGTCGCGGACATCGTTGCCATCGCTCTCGCCGATGCGTAAAATCAGACCGGAGAGAATGGGAAAGTCATCCAGAATCTGCGTGACCAGGGAGACGTAATATTTTTCGAGATCCTCGGTTTTACCGGCGAGGGATTCCGCAATTGCAGGAGTGAGGGGGAGAACGTCGGTGGTGAGGAAAATCTGGAGCTTGAATTCGTTTTTCAGGAGTTGGAAAAGCGATTGGAACCGGGTCCGCAGATAAGCGATGCGTTGGGTGATTTCCGGCTCGTGGAGAGGGTGGTGGGCGAGGTGGGCGAGATCGTCAAGGGT
>JACMMB010000362.1 GCA_014379305.1 Akkermansiaceae bacterium | reverse complement strand
GTGCTCGTCGGCCCTAACGGCGCGGGCAAATCCACCCTCATCAAGATCCTCGCCGGCCAGTTGGAGATCGACGGCGGCAAGCGCGAAGTCGGCTACGCCACCAAAATCGGTTACTACTCGCAGCACCGCTCCGAATCGCTCAACGAGAACAACACCGTGCTCGAAGAAGTGCTCGCCGCCTGCACCACCCTCCGTGAGGAGGAAGCACGCAGCATTCTCGGCTCCTTCCTCTTCCGCCGCACCGATGTCGAGAAACGCTGCGGCATCCTATCAGGCGGCGAGAAATCCCGGCTCAACCTCGTCAAGTTCCTCGTCGATCCGCCGAACCTCTTGCTGATGGACGAGCCCACCACCCACCTCGACATCCTCTCCATCGACTCCCTCGTCAACGCCCTCAAATCCTACGAAGGCACCCTCGTCTTCATCTCCCACGACGTCCACTTCATCCGCACCCTCGCCGAAACCACCCTCCACGTCACCCGCAACGAAAAAGCCCCCGAAAAAGGCGCCCTCGTCACCCGCTACACCGGCGGCTACGACTACTTCATCGAAAAATCCGGCCTAAGCGACGACCGCTCCGCCGTCACCGCATAGCAAGGAGGAGCGATCTCCGAATCGCCCATCTTTCACCTTACCCAACGGGCGATTCGGAGATCGCCCCTCCCTGTCATGCCACCCATCACCGCCCGCTTCAAATGGACCGCCGACGATTTGGCAGTAGGCCGAAAGTTCTTTGGCCGCACAGCGGGCAACTCGGTTCTCTGGTTTGTCCTCATCTTCCTCACCGTGATCTTCACGAGCTTGAAATTCCTCCTCGGTAACCGTTTCGAAGTGGTATTGGTAGTGGCTGGAATCTTCGGTTTTGCCACCTTTGTTGGAATCACCATCGTCACCCGTCTAGTCCGCCCCTACCTTCTGAAACGCGAATTCGCCAGCCGTCACGATGCCCATGAGGAAATCGAATGGCAGTTCTCACAGCAGCAAATCACAATCAACTCAACGGATGGCAAATCCGACCTCCAATGGTCCGCCTTCCAAAAAGTCCTCTCCACTCCCGCCGGTTTTCTCTTCCTCTCCACCGCCCAAATCTTCCACTTCGTCCCCCGCCGCGCCTTCGCCAGCGAGGCCGATATCGAGTTCGTCATATCCCTAGCCCGCACCCACGCCCGCGAATTCAAGGAACTCAAGTGAGTTTCCGCTGCCGCCTGAGCGGCTGGATGGCTGGAAATGGGGTCGGTGGCTGCGGGCTTCATCTTCTTGGATTCGTTCCATCGGCTTGGCTGGGAAATGTGGCCGTTATTCCTTGAGGACTACGATATCTACCCAATAGATGAGCCGGTATTGCGGTAAAAAAGCCGTCAGACACTAAAAAAAGAGTCTTTCCTCTAAATCCGATAGCTTTTTCAAATTCTCCGATGTTGCATATCCATTTACCGATTAAAATATCTTATTACTGTATTGGGTTATGTTATTATAATATTATAATTTCTTATTATAATATTATGAATGTGGATTAACCGATTGTGAGTTGTTTTTGTCCGATTGCCTTTTATAGTCGTGAGATTTAACCTGCGGAACCAGTAAATCACCGTTTTTCGTGTGCGACGCTCGACTATCGCGTCAAGTTTCCCTTATTTTACCTTGATCCGGCCGCGCTCGGCCTGGAGATGGATGAAGCTGGCGATCCAATCCGCTTCCTTCGCAGTGAGATCCGGTGGCAGCAGCAGCTCCACCGCCTTGCCGGGCCGGAGATCAAGCCGGTGCTGGATCCAACCCGCCGGTCTGGCGTCCTCTTTGGCCGCCTCTTCGGGCTTTTGAAGTATCACACCCAGCTTGTACCCGAAGGCCAGCAAATCCCCTTGGAGCAACTTCGCCCCAGGATTCGGGAGCTTGCCATTCACGGCCATCGGGTCCACCGTCCAAGCGAAACGCGAGCGGTTCCGCTGGGTGACCTGGAGCAGACGCCCGAAGCCGAGCGACTCCAAGGTCCGGAACGCCACCACCAGATCGCCGTACTCGATCGGCGGGAGAACTTTTATCAAGCGCTTCTCGATCAATGTCAAAGACGTCACCCCGCTGCGCCGCCCCATGCCACAGGCACGCAGGATTTTTGCAATCGTTGGATTTTTCTTAGCCTCCTCGCGCAACATCGGTAGATCGATCTTCATCCCCAAGCCTAAATCCCCCGCCGCCGCAAACGAAAGCCCAAAATCCGCCCTTCATGCCCGGATGAATTCCCCCGTTCCTCCGCCCTTGCATCTTGCCGCGCGATACCCAACTCTCCCGCATGGATCACGCCACCGAGACCGAAGTCGCAGACGCCGCCAAGCATCTCCGCTCCCTCAGCCAGGGCCTCAACCACATCCTCTTCGGCCAGGAGCAGATCATCGAGCTCGTCATCACCGGCATTCTCGCCCGCGGCCACATCCTTCTGGAAGGCCTGCCCGGCCTCGGGAAAACCGAACTCGTCAAAGGCCTTTCCAAGCTCCTCCGGCTCGAAAACAAACGCGTCCAGTTCACCCCCGACCTGCTCCCCGGCGATATCACCGGCAACCCCATCCTCCAAGAAATCGATGGCCGCCGCGAATTCGTATTCCAGCCCGGCCCGCTATTCGCCAACATCGTCCTCGCCGACGAAATCAACCGCGCCTCGCCCAAAACCCAATCCGCCCTGCTTGAGGCGATGCAGGAACGCCGCGTCACCGTTCTTGGAAAAACCCACGATCTCCCGCTCCCGTTCTTCGTTCTCGCCACCCAGAATCCGATCGAGCTGGAAGGCACCTACCCCCTCCCCGAGGCCCAGCTCGACCGCTTTCTCTTCAAACTCGAAATCACCAAAAACGACGTCGCCACCCTCCAGCGCATCGTCTCCCATCGCGAGCTCGGCACCGAGCCGCACGTCGATCCCATCATGAGCGCGGAAACCCTTTCCGACCTGCTTGCCCTGGTCCGCCGCATTTTTCTTCCCGATGTCGTCGCAAACTACATCGCCCGCCTTGTCGATTCCACCCACCCCGGCCAGTCGGAAAACTCCGCCCAGATCCGCTTCGGAGCCAGTCCCCGCGCCGCCCTCGCCATGGCCTCCGCCGCCAAGGCCCGCGCCCTCATCCACGAGCGCACCAACGCATCTTTCGAGGACGTCAAAGCCATCGCCCCTTCCGTCCTCCGCCACCGCATCGTTCTCGATTACAATGCCCGCGTTGATGGCCACACGCCCAACTCCGTCATCGCGAAACTTCTCCGGGAAATTCCCTTTCAGGACTCGCCTACGCCGAAAACCCTCGTCGCGGCCTCCTGATTTCAAAAACCCTTTCCGCAACCCCGGCGAATGCTCAAGCTCCTCTTCACCTTCGCGCTATCGCTGCAGGCCTTGCATTCCCAGGAGCTGATTTTCCGCCAGGTCGCGGATACCAAAACCGACACCTATGTCGAGGTCATGTCGCTCTTTTCCCATCCAAGCCTCGGCGGTTACCACCCCGTCCGGGTGATCATCGCCAATAATCAGAAGATTCCGCATAAGGTTTTCCTCAATTTCAAGGACTCCAACGGTTACGGCGATGCCCTCTCCACCACCTCCTCCTACTCTTTCTTCGCAGCACCCGGCAAAACCGTTACCAACGATATTCTCGTTCCTCTGGGAGCGCAAAACGGCGTGACCAGTTACCAGAGCTTGG
>JACMMB010000361.1 GCA_014379305.1 Akkermansiaceae bacterium | reverse complement strand
TTCTTCGTCCCGTCCGGCGCGAGACCCTGCGCAGCGAATGGCTGACTCCGTGCTTTGGGACCGCCGCATTGGGAGATGACTGGGAGCTTTTCGAGAGTCATCTGCGGATGCTTTCGGATTATCTCCACGATGGGATATCCCTGCGCCAACCTCTTTCCGATGCGCTCGATTTGCTTGCCGATGAGGTGCAGGAAAAAGGCCTGGTCAGCGCAATCGACCTGCGCACCTTTCTTTTCGAACAGGGCAGGCTCAAGGGCAATCATGAAAATTACTATGATCCCCGTAATTCCGATCTGGCCTGGTGCATCGCCGAGGGCAACTCGAATCCCATCGGGCTGGGAATCATCTACATGCTGATCGGACAGAGATTGGATTTGGAAATCGAGGGTGTCGCGTTTCCAGGACACTTTCTCTGCCGGATTTTCGAAGACAGCCAGCCGATGATTATCGATTGTTTCGACAAGGGCAGGATGCATTCCCAACAAACCCTGATCGAACCATCGAACGATCTTTCACGAGAGCAACGTTTGGACCTGCAACAGACTGCGGATCTGGGGGCGATCCTGTTACGGATACTGAACAATCTGATCGACGCCTTTGAGCGGGTGCAACAAAGCGAGGATGCGGAGCTGATCAGGGTCATGCGGGACCTGATGCTTGAAAGCGCCCGCACACGGGCATAGTCGAACATTATTGGCACCTGCATCGGAGATCATTCCTTGCGCTTAAGCAGGGGGAAAAGGACTACATCGCGGATAGTCGCGGCGCCAGTGAGCATCATCACAAGGCGGTCGATACCGATGCCGATACCACCGGCGGGCGGCATACCGTACTCCAGGGTTTCAATGAAATCATAATCAACTTTTTGTTCCTCTTCTCCGCCGGCCTGATGTTCGAGGCGTTGGCGCTGGAGGTCAGGATCATTCAGTTCGGAATAGCCCGGTGAAATTTCCTGGCCATTGATGATGAGTTCGTAAACCTCGACAGTTTTTCCTCCCGGCGAAACTTTGGCGAGCGGGATGAGTTCGCTGGCGACGCGAGTGACGAAGCAGGGATCAAAAGTGTGTTCCTCGACTTTTTTCTCGAAGACCTGCTGGACGACTTCGTAATCCTCCATGTTCCCGGAAAGCTGGACTCCAAGTTCTTCACATTTGGCACGGCGCTGCTCCGGAGTAATCTCGAAAAAATCACTGCCCGCAGCACCTTTGATAAGTTCGTGGTAATCCGCCCGCCGCCAGGGACGGGTGAGGTCAATGGTGCGCGTCACATTTCCATCTTCGTCCTTATGGTCGATTTTCAAGGTGCCGCAGAATTTTTCCGCCAGGAGACAGGTCATTTCCTCAACCAGATTTGCCATTTCCTCAAAATCTGAAAATGCCCAATAGGCTTCGAGCATGGTGAACTCGGGGTTGTGACGGCGGGAAATGCCTTCGTTGCGGAAGCTTCGATTGAGTTCAAAAACCTTAGTAAAGCCGCCGACCAGCAGGCGTTTCAAAAACAGCTCCGGCGCAATACGCAAGGTTAGCGGCATACCGAGGGCGTTGTGATGGGTCTCAAAAGGGCGGGCGGCGGCACCACCGGCGACATCCTGCAGCATCGGGGTCTCGACTTCCAGGAAACCGCGCTCATGGAGAAAACTGCGGATTTCCGCGATCATTCTGGAGCGGGTGATGAAAGTGGCCGCGCTTTCAGGATTCCCTATGAGATCAAGGTGGCGCTTGCGGTATTTCGTTTCGCGATCGGAGAGACCGTGGAACTTGTCGGGAAGCGGACGTAGGGATTTTGATAGCACGGTGAAGGTTTCCACCTTGATTGTCGGTTCTCCGGTGCGGGTAAGGAAAGTCTCCCCGGTGACGCCAATCCAGTCTCCGCGGTCGAGGCACTTCCAGATGGCTGCCTGCGTTTCATCAAGTCCCTTCACACTGAGATAGCCTTGAATGGAGCCGTGGGCGTCGCCGAGTTGAAAGAAAACGGATTTTCCCATATCGCGGAGGGCGATGATGCGTCCTGCGATCGAGACGTTCCGGCCTTCGGAGAAATCAGTGTGCAAGTCGGCTGGCGTGACTGATGTTTGAAAACGCGCGCCGAAAGGGTCGACTCCAAGTGCGCGAAGCTTGGCGAGTTTGTCGCGGCGAACGGCGATTAATTCGGTTTCGGTGGATTGGGGCTGGTCGGTAGCGTCACTCATTTTTGAATTGAAGGTGGAGCAAAGGGGCTTGTCGATTGAAGAGTGGAAGGGATTTCTTCGTTCGCTGTGCTGTGACTAAACATAACAAAACCGACTACCAATCCGGCAACGGAATCCCTGATTTTTCGTTAATATTTAGTATCAGGCATACACAGGTTATCAGTTTTGACTACCTTCTTGGAAAAGTTCATAGCTAAGAAATATGGTGTTGTTATTTGTTGCTCAGTGACTTACGAAATGATTCATAGAGCGAGGTCATGTACTTCGTTCAGTTATTTCAGATTGCTTCAATTGATGCGGTGCGTCCGGTGTTCATGATCGTGATGGGGATTTTCCTGATGCTGGTTGCCTGGCGTTTGGCGCGAAATACCGAAGGTTGGTCGGCCAGATTAATGGTCGGGGGCGCTTTTTTATTATGCGTGGGTTACGCCATATTGATACCACTGTATGATGCCGGGAAAATTGAGAAATACTACCCCGGTGCGAATCTCCACAGTCCGTCCACGGCGCTTGCATGGCACGCCGTGAAGCTGGTCGTGATGAATGCCGGTTGGTTGGTTCTGGGTCTGGGTCTCGGACTGCACTCCGGCCTGTTGCGGGTGCCGCTGATTCGAAAAGTCTCCAAAACTCGTACTGTTTCCGGTCATGAATCTGTTGCTTGAATCCATAGTTGCTAATGGCCTGTTATTCGATGCCCTCGGGATTATCGGACTGGGGGTTTTAGCTTTGGCGGCACTGCGCTTGGTTCGGAAAAGCAATTCATGGGGTGGATCGATGATGGGTTATGGGGCAGTTGCTTTGCTTATCGCGCGCTTGTACATTTTATTGTCACCTCATTTCATATCTCAGGATCTGCTCGCCGCAATCGGACCGTTGGGAATTTCCATGACCGTCGCGCTGCCAACGCTGCTATTGACTTTCGGGCTGGCAGGAGTCGTCTGGGGCCTTTGGGGACATGAAAAATGGCTCAGGGAAAGTTGAATTATCATCACTGTAGTCTGCGGGATTCTTGACACCCCCTGATCGGTGGTTGATGCTTCGCTAATGACAGGGGAGCTTTCCGATCGGGAAGCCGAGATTTTCCGACGCGCGGGAAAAACCCTTCGAACCTGAAGCGGATCATGCCGCCGGAGGGAGTCGGATAGGCGTGCTGCCTTTCTTATTTCCGAACGGCTTCATATGTCGCTGAAATCACCTATAAATCAAGCACGCCATGATCCGACCCGAAGAAACCACCGGCACCGCAGCGGAAACCCACGACGCATCCCTCGCCCCGCTCCCCGCGTCCACCCGCATCTACGTCGAGGGCACTCTTCACCCGCAGATCCGCGTGCCGATGCGCGAGATCTCCCTCTCCGACACCAAGTCCTTCAACGGCCGCATCGAGAAAAACGAATTCGTCCGCGTCTATGATTGCTCCGGTCCATGGGGCGATCCTGATTTCAAAGGCACCTCCGAAGAAGGTCTCCCTCCCCTCCGCCGCGATTGGATTCTCGCCCGCGGCGATGTCGAGGCCTACGACGGCCGCGAAGTCCAGCCGCAGGACAACGGCTACCTCACCGAGAAGCACGTCGAGTTCGCCTCGAAATCCGAGCGCGCTAACAAATTCGTCGAGTTCCCAGGCCTCACCGCCGACCGCCGCCAGCCACTCCGCGCCAAGGTCGTGGAAAGAGAGAGGGGCACAGGCGTCCCGCCTGTTTCTTC
>JACMMB010000360.1 GCA_014379305.1 Akkermansiaceae bacterium | reverse complement strand
GGCGTTGAGTTAGTTTCCCAGTATTTCATGAAATTGTTTCCCGCGCCTGAAAAGGCGCGGGTTTTTTATTTAAGGGCGATGAATGCGAACCCGTTCTTGATTCATTAAGTTTTCCTAAGTATTGTCTTCCTTGCACCTCGGCATGAGTTATCGGAAGCAAAAAAGCCCCGCAAGATCTCCCGGCAATAACAAACGTTTGCGGACGACGCTTCGGGAGTCATTTCAGTCCGTGAACCGCCGCGCCCACGAAGAGACGAATCGGCGCCTGAACAGGCGGGGATGCAAAGAAGTCTGGGCTGCGATTGCAATAGATGAGTGTAACATGGGCGAGGAGGCGTCTTCGGGACTTCTGATGCGGATTTCCCGTTGGATGTTGGGTATGATTTTGTTGCCGTTTTGTTGGGTGACGACCTGGACTTTCCTATCTCGTTTTTCCCAAGTTAGCATTGAGCAGGGTTTTTGGCTGGGGATGGAGTTCTGGTACTTTGCGACCGGCGTGCTTGTCATGCTGGGGTGGTTTTGGTCGCGCCTCGGCCAGTCGATGTTTCTATACGTATATGTGTTAGGTCATGAATTGACTCACGCGGCGTTCGTGAAATGCTTTCGCGGGAAAGTATTGGACATTCACTGGAGTTCCGTCGGCGGCTATGTGACCACAGACAAAACCAACTGGGTGATCGCCCTTTCTCCGTATTTCATTCCGTTTTGGAGTACGATGGTAGTGATTATTTATGTCGCAGTGAGCCTGTTTCTGAACCCGACCCCACTGATAAATCAGATTTTTTATGCGGCGATCGGTGCCTCGTGGGCGTTCCACCTGGCGTGGACATTATGGATGATTCCACGGGATCAGCCGGACCTTAAAGATAACGGAACCTTTCTTTCGCTCGTGCTGATTTACTTTGGAAACCTGATCGTGTTAATCGCACTGCTTTGTTTTGCGGCACCTTCCCCATTGGAAAGCTTCCGGGATTTTGGTTTCTCATGGTTCGGCACCGCAATCACCTGGAGCGATTCCAGCCTCCGTTGGTTGCATGGTTTCATCGAAAATTTAGGGGTGGCACAGGCTGATTTATAAGAATGATTCCAAGTTGTTTTTCCATTAGGGAAATGGAAAATAACCTGGTGATCGATCTCGATGCCAATGCGACAACCGCCATGCTTCCGGAGGTGGTTGATGCGATGCTGCCATGGCTTGCCGGTAACCACGCGAACCCATCCAGTAGTTACAAGACCGCAAGACTCGCTCGAAATGCCATCAATGATTCGCGCGCGCAGGTCGCTGAACTGATCGGGGCCAGCCCTGAGGAAATCGTCTTCACCGGTTCCGGCACCGAGAGTGTGAACACCGCACTTTACTCCCTGGACAAGCTGGCGGGCGAAGGGGCAATTCTGGTATCAACCATTGAGCACAGTGCGGTGCTGCGTTTTGCCGAAAGCCGGAAACGCCGCGTTAAATACATTCCGGTCCACGCAGACGGCATCATAGATCTTGATTCCTTCAGGGAAAATTGTGACGGAGCGGGTTACGTTTCCTTGATGCTCGCCAACAATGAGACAGGGGTCATCCAACCTCTCTCAGCTGCGGTTGAGATTGCAAAAAAACACAGCTTGCCCATCCACACAGACGCCATTCAGGCGGTTGGGAAAATCCCGGTGAATGCGAAAGATCTAGGCATCGATATGCTTTCGATTTCCGCTCATAAGTTTCACGGACCCAAAGGCATCGGAGCGATCTATATCCGCAATGGATTGGATTTCACCGCAATGATCCATGGAGGAGGTCAGGAAATAAACCGTCGGAGTGGAACGGAAAATACCGCTGCGATTGTCGCCATGGGTGCCGCCGCGCAACTTGCAAAAGAGAGCTTGGAAAGCGCCATTCCCGGTCGAATCAAATTGATGCGGGATAGCTTTGAAAACTTTCTTCTCGAACATGTCTCCGGCTGTGGGAGAAACGGCAATGCGGATTTCCGATTGCCAAATACCTCACATCTTTCGTTTGCAGGCTGCGATTCCGCAGGGCTATTGATTCTTCTCGACGAGTCCGGCGTGGCTTGTTCAGCGGGCTCCGCGTGCATGTCGGGAAAGCAAAAACCGTCTCATGTGCAGCTTGCAATGGGGATACCGGAGAAGTCGGCAAAGACCAGCCTGCGCTTCAGTTTTTCCCGAATCAATTCGCTGGATCAAGCCATGGAGGCTGCCGGAAAAGTCAAGATGGCGGTTGAAAAACTGAGAAGCGTACAAGGCAGCGGTTTAGGACCGGTGGTCGTATATACTGATTGATTCGGTTTGTCTGATTTTCGTTACGAACGAAGGATCAGGGTTTGTATTTACATTCGGGAAGGGATTGTAGTAAACATCTCCACGCTACCTCAGCCGAGTTTCAGTTCCACCCACTGAAATCACCCCCCACGGAGAGTTGCCATGTCACCTACACCCCCCACCCTGAATCCATCACAAACGGTGGAACGAATCCGCGAAATTATCGTGGGCCGCCACCTCGAGCGTCTTGAAGGCCGTATCGCCCGTCTTGAAGCGTCACCTGCTGTTACTCCGGTTATCCCGGATCATCCCGTTTTCGAGGATCGCATATTGATCACCGAAGCAAAGGTAGAGGCTTTGAAAGATCAGGTTGAGCGCATCGAAAGCTCGCGGGAAGATAACGAACAAATTGCCGCATTACAGCGCCAGGAAGCGCAGCGGCTCGCATCGCAAATTCAGGAAGCCGCCCGTGAAAAAGCACATACAACTGCCCTTACAGTCGTCGGCCAACTAGAGAAAAAATTGGGAGTTTGGCTTACCAACTGGCAGAAATCACTGCATGTCCGCTTGGACAATCGCGACCAAAAACTCGCCGAACAGCTCAGGACAGAGCTTGCGGTAATGCGTCAGGGCCTTGAAAAGCGCATATCCGAGGTGAATTCACGAATTCCCGAAAACCTGGATGATCGTTTCAACAAGATTGCCTCAGCCGCCCGCGCCCTCGCAGATAGTGCCTCATCATTTTCCAGCACGGTTCCAAAAAAGGCGCAGGCATGAATTCCTTCACACCAATCCCTACCGCAGAGCCTGGAGCCTCATTGGGCGGTAACATATCGATGCCCGATTTCCGCTCCAATTTGCCCGTTTCCGAAGTTGAGCCGGCTCAAAACTGGTTTTCACCTTTGGTAGCTATTCCAACGTGCCCGGTGGTTATTGAATCACAACCGGAAACTTTCCCGTCATCGTGGCCCGCACCGTTATCTGTTTTACCGCCCCCCTCGCTTGGGACCGGGCAGCCGAATTCCGCCGAGTTAAATGAAGTCTTACCGCTTTCCGTGGTTACAGAGCAAAAAAATCATGGGCCCGACATTCAATCAGCCCCTTTGGAAGCACCTGTTAAATCTTTCCCGGAATACAACGATAGCGACCTGAGTGAAGCCTTTGCACCCCTGATCCACGCTGCGGTTCGCAAGGCGGTTTACGAAAGTGACAAAGGCAATACCGATAACTTTCTCGAACCGATGTTGCGGGCGACCATACGCCGGGCATTGGCCGAATACACACCGGCATCGCGCCCTTTCCAAGCTCCGGGCTTTCTAGATCGATTGGTATGGCGCATTCAGGCGCTCTTCTCGAGCCGCACATACGATGATGTCGTTTTCGAGAAAACCCACCGTTTCCAAGTCGAGGAAGTATATCTTTTGGATGCGGTGACCTTGGCTGTCGTGTCTTTTGCAAGTTGCGATCCGGCCCGCCATTCGGCAGTGAAGCGTGTCGAAAGCTCCGCCCAACGCATCGCCTTGCAGATTCGTGACGATAATGGCGAAAATCGTCGCTCATTCGAGCTGGCGGACGGTAAAAACATCATTGCGGAAACCGGTGAGCACATGATCCTGGTCGCAGTGGTGCGCGGCCAACCAAATGAGCTGATTCTATCGGATCTTGAGTTTTCCCTCCGCCGCATTGAGGACCATTTCCGCGAGCGTTTCCAGCAGGCCGGGTCCGCTCTGATGCACGCGCTCCAGCCGTTTTTGGAGGACTGTCTGCTAATCCAGGCACCCGCCAACGCTGCCTAGCAAGCACTGCCTCAAGCCCAAGAGTTTCAGCTTGCACGCCCCTTTCATCCAAGCTAAAGAACCGATAACAACGAACTCTGTCGCACTTGGAGTGGGTCTGAAGCCCACTCTTTTGCGTCTATAGAACTCTCATCAAACCGAACAGTTAGACACGATTTGATATTCCGCAGCACACAGTCCGCCCATCGCCAGCCATGACCAACGACATTGTCGCCCTCATCGAATATTACGAAAAAGAAAAAGGCATCGACCGCAATAAGATCGTCGCAGCCTTGGAGTTCTCATTCGTTTCAGCCTATCGTAAAATGGTTCCCGGTGCGGATGCCATCGAAATACTGCGGGCCGAGGTAAATACCAAAAAAGGCGAAACCAGAATTTTCGCATCGTTAACGGTTGTTGCCGATGACGACCATCAGGACAAATTCAACGAAGTGCCGGTCACTGTTGCCAAAAAGAAAGATCCGGAAATCGAGATCGGCGGCACGCTTGAATTCAATGTCACGCCGAAGGACTTCGGCCGGATCGCCGTTCAGACTGCAAAGCAGACGATGATGCAACGCCTGCGCCAGGCGGAAAAGGAAATGATCTACGAAGAGTTCAAGGATCGGGCGGGAGACATCGTTTCCGGAACCGTCCGCCGCTTTGAACGCAACGATGTGATGATCGACCTCGGAAAATTCGAGGGCATTATGCCAAACCGCGAAAGGGTTCAAGGCGAGGATTACAACATCGGTGACCGGATACGCTGTTACGTGCTTGCGGTTGAAAATGAAGGCCGTGGCCCGGAAATTATTCTTTCCCGCAGCCATCCGAATTTTGTTCGCCGTCTTTTTGAAGCGGAGGTCAACGAGATTTCCGACCATACTGTGGAGATTCGCGCAATTGCCCGCGAGTCCGGTTTCCGCACCAAAGTCGCCGTCTGGAGCAATGACCCCAAAGTCGATCCTGTGGGCGCCTGCGTCGGAATGAGAGGTGCCCGGGTCAAAAACATCGTTCGCGAACTCAATAACGAAAAGGTCGATATCATTCGCTGGAGTGAAAATCCCGCAGAACTGGTTCGTGAGGCTCTCAAACCGGCAGAGCTGATCTCAATCAACGTCAACGAAGCTGATAAGATCGTTCTGGTAACCGTCAGCGAAGAAGACCTCAGCAAGGCCATTGGCCGCAAAGGCCAGAACGCACGCCTCTCATCGCGCCTCATGGGCTGGGACGTCCAGGTTCGCAAGGATGAAACCAAGTAGGAACAATTCAAGGAGAAGATTGGCGGCGTGGCCCATACGCTCGGGGAACAGCTTGGCATCAGTGACGAACTCGCCGAGAAAATCACTCTCTTCGGCGGCGTCAGTGCGGAAATGATCGTCGACATGCCATCGGAATTTCTTGTCGATGCGCTCGAAATTTCAGAGGACGAGGCGAATTCGATCCTGGCCCGCGCACAGGCCTTGGTCCTGGAGTCAGC
Organism: Akkermansiaceae bacterium; assembly: GCA_014379305.1. Classification (GTDB taxonomy): domain Bacteria; phylum Verrucomicrobiota; class Verrucomicrobiia; order Verrucomicrobiales; family Akkermansiaceae; genus Luteolibacter. The sequence continues at coordinate 6,037 of JACMMB010000360.1, read as the reverse complement.
GACGCTTGCCGGACAAGGCTGAACAACCGGAACCTAAACATTAAATTTCCCACCATTATTACTTCAGACCGCCGGATGCCTAAAAAAAGCAACACACCTTCAGACAAGCCAGTCGTTCTGGATCTTCTCGACGAAAGCAAAAAGCCATCCAGAAGGCAGCGTCAGAAGCTCGAGGCAGAACCCGTCAGTACTCCTCCACAACCGAGCAAGCTGGATGCCGCCAAAGCAAATGCTTTGGATCTTTTTGCGGAGGAACAAAAACCGAAAGTTCGCAAGACCGCCCCGGCTGGAAAGAAGGTCTTGGGGAGCATTTCCAAAATTCTCGATAAGGAAATCGAAGTCCGAAAGATAGTCAAAGCTCCGGCCGCTTTGCCCGCCGCCTCTCCAGAACCCGCCGCTCCACGGGATGTTTCGGAGGAGGAACTATCCGACGATCCCAAGCTGATCGTTATCAAGCCGCCAATTCTGGTTCCCGATCTCGCGTCTCGCCTTGGCCTCAAGCCATTCAACGTGATGGCGGATCTGATAAAACTTGGTGTTTTCCCCGCGCCCAATCAACCGCTTGAGCCGGACATTGCCGCTAAAGTCTGTGAAATACACGGCTTTACTTTTGAGCGTGAAAAACGGGATAAAGACAAGGGTTTCCATAAAGTCGAGGAGGTCATTGTCGAGCCTGAGGCTTCCAAGATAGAACCGGAAGACTTGCTTCAAGTGCGTCCGCCGATCGTCACCATTATGGGTCACGTCGATCATGGCAAAACCTCGATCCTTGATTATTATCGCAAAAGCAAAGTGGTCTCGGGCGAGGCTGGCGGGATCACGCAGCACATCGGTGCCTATCAGGTGAACCACAATAACCAGCTCATCACCTGTCTCGATACCCCGGGCCACGCCATTTTTTCCGATATGCGCCAGCGTGGTGCGAGCATTACCGACATCGCCATCATTGTCGTCGCTGCCAACGATGGGATCATGCCGCAAACTGTGGAAGCGATCAAGCACGCCCAAAAAGCGAACAAGACGATCATCGTCGCCATCAATAAGTGCGATCTGCCTTCGGCAAACGTGGAGCGGGTGAAAAGTCAACTTGCGGAAAACTCACTGCAGACGACCGACTACGGCGGTGATACCGAATTCGCCACGATTTCAGCACTCAAAGGGGAAGGCATGGATGACCTGCTTGAACTCATCGTGCTTCAGGCGGAGGTTTTGGAACTCCGCGCCAATCCGAAAGCGACCACCCGCGCCGCTGTGATCGAAGCTCGCGTGGTGGCGGGTCGCGGGACAACCGCCACGGTCATCGTTGAGTCCGGCACATTGAAAATCGGCACTCCGTTCATCTGTGGACCCTTCGCAGGTAAAGTCCGTTCGTTGATCAATGATCTGGGAGAAAACGTCAAAATCGCGCTCCCCGGCATGCCGGTGGAAGTGATCGGTTTCGAAGAGCTACCCAACGTCGGCGACCATCTCACCGAGATGAAAAGCGAGCGCGAAGCCAAATCCCTCGCCGCCGAGCGCCAGGAAGAATTGCGCCTCAAGCGACTGAAGCCACAGCATCGCACCCGCATGGAGGATCTTTTTTCCATGGTCAACGAAGGGGGAGGGAAAGCTCAACTCAAAATCATTCTCAAATGTGATGTGCAAGGCTCCGTTGAAGCGATCAAGAAGGCGATCGAAGCGATTAAATCCGAGAAGATCGACTGCAATTTCATTACGGCCGCCGCCGGCCCGATTACTGAATCGGATATTTCATACGCCAGCTCATCCGACGCGATCATCATGGGCTTTAACGTCAAGGTTGAGGCGAAGGCCGTGAAAGCCGCAAAAGCGGCTGCGGTGGAGATCAAGCTCTATTCGATAGTTTACGAACTCATCGACCAGGTTCGCGAAGCCATGCTGGGCATGCTGGAACCTCTTACTCGCGAGTCCGTCATCGGCCACGCCGAGTGCCGCCAGGTTTTCAAGGTCAATCATGGCAAGGCGGCAGGGTCCTTCGTAACCGATGGGAAAATCCACCGCAAGGCTCACGCCCGTGTTATCCGCGGGGGTATTCCGGTATTCGATGGCAGGATGTCCACCCTTCGCCGCTTCCAGGAGGAGGTTGAAGAGGTCCGCACTAATTTCGAATGCGGTATCCGGCTTGGCGAATTCAACGAATACCAGGAAGGGGATATCATCGAGTGCTACAAACTCGAAAAGGTTCCGCAAGCGCTTTGAAGAAGTTGTTGGTTTTCAGTTTAGAGTTGATGGCAAGACGGAGACGGTTGCCCTGGCTCAACTCTCCTCTTTCTATTAATCATCAACTTTCAACCATCAACCTCATCCCATGTCCCGCCGCATTGACCGCGTAAATGAACTGCTTCGCCGTGAAATCAGCACGGTGATCCAACACGATTACGAATGGCATGGGAAGTTGGTTACCATCAGTGGAGTGGAGGTCACCCAGGATTTGAAAGAGGGTAAAGTCTGGATCGGAGTCATTGGCGGTTCTGCGGAGCCGATCATTGAGAAACTCAACCGCGCCCATGGAGCGATTCAGGCGGCCGTCATGAAGCGCGTTGTGCTGAAATCAACTCCGGTGCTGCGTTTTCACCACGATGCCTCCGCGATCCGCGGTGTCGAGATTGTGAATCTTCTGGAGGAAGTCGATAAACTCCCGAAAGCGCCCGAAGTGGACGAAGAACAGGCTTAGGCTTGTTACAAATTGAATTGCGGTCGCGGATTGCATGGAGGTAATTTTCCGTAGTGGTTGGAATTGTATTAGGTTCGGGCTTGGGCGTGTTGGCTGATGAAGTGATGGTATCACGTGAGGTGGGTTTCGCGGAAGCGGGGCTACCGGTTTCCACAGTGCCAGGCCACGCGGGTAAATTTGTGTTCGGGAAACTCGGCGGTCGGGATGTCGTTCTGATGAAGGGACGGGTGCATATTTACGAGGGACATGGTGCCGGCGCGGTCACAGCCGGGGTGCGCTGGATGGCGGGGGAGGGGATCGATTCATTGATATTGACCAATGCGGCGGGAACCTTGAACCAGGATTTCAAGCCAGGTGAATGGATGATGATTTCCGATCACCTGAATCTTACCGGCACATCTCCTTTGGTCGGCCCGAAGTTCGTTGATATGAGCGAAGTCTATGATGGGGCCTGGCGAAAACGCTTTTCAAAAAGCGCCAGGAACATTGGCATGGTCCTGCGTGAAGGGGTTTATGTCGGTTTGCGTGGTCCGCAATATGAGACGCCTGTGGACATCCGGATGATGAGAACGCTCGGAGCGGACGCTGTCGGCATGAGCACCGTTTTGGAAGCGATCCAAGCCCGTATGCTTGGATTGAAAGTTTCAGGATTCTCGTGTCTTACCAATTGGGCGGCGGGAATGGAAAAGGCAAATCTCGATCACTCCGAAGTCCTGGAGGTTGGAAAGGCTGCTGCGAATACAATGGTGAGGCTGCTGGAAGCAGTGCTGGACGACGGCAGAGCCTGAAAATTCAGCCAACTCGCTTTCCGATCATAAAATAGTACCGGGATCATAGCTGGCCGCTACCGGCCATTGCTGTTCCAGTTTTTTCACCTCATCTGAGAAAAACCTCACTTGGGACTTGGCTGCACCGACTTCCCTGTCTCCTTTTGCCAATATTTCATCCAACTCTTCGCGCGTGAATCCCAGCCTTCGGTCATCCGCAAGCCGGTCCAGCAGATTGTTTTTCCTAACCACTCCTGTTCGTAAATCAGCGACCGTGGCAACCGCGTGTTCCTTGATCACCTCATGCGCCGTTTCCCTGCCAATTCCGTGTTTGACCGCCTCCATCATTACGGTCGTCGTCATCAGGAAAGGCATATAGCGGGCGGTCTCCGCCGCAATGACTTCCTCATAGGCATCCATCTGATCCAGAATGGTTAGAAATGTTTCAAGCAATCCATCCATCGTGAAAAACGCGTCCGGCAGCATGACTCGCCTCACCACGGAGCAACTCACGTCGCCCTCATTCCATTGATCTCCCGCAAGCCCCGCAGCCATCGCCAGATAGCCTTTCAGAATGACATGGAATCCGTTCACCCGTTCGCATGATCGGGAATTCATCTTGTGCGGCATCGCACTCGAACCTGTCTGCCCGGGCGCAAAACCTTCACTCGCCGTCTCATTTCCGGCCATCAAACGCAGCGTCTTGCAGAACGACGAAGGTCCACTCGCAAGCTCCGTCAAAATCCCCACCACCCGCATGTCCAGGGATCGCGGATACACCTGCCCGACATTTCTCCATTGCTGGGAAATGCCCAAATGCTCCACTAGCCGGCTTTCCAGCGCGGCCACTTTCCGGGCATCTCCGTCAAATAACGAAAGCTGGTCCATCTGTGTCCCCACCGCTCCCTTGAGGCCCCGCACCGCGTAGCCCGCGATCACTTCTTCCAGCATCCGATAACCGCTCAAAAGCTCTTCGCCGAACATCGCGATTCGTTTCCCCAGCGTCGTCGGTTGCGCCGCGACATTGTGTGTCCGCGCCGTAAGCACCACATCATCCCACTGCTCCGCACGCTCCCGCATCCGCCGCAAACTCGCGACAACCTTGTCCCGCACGATCAACAAACTCCTGAAAACCTGCAGCTGCTCCACATTTTCCGTCAAATCCCGGGAAGTCAGCCCTTTGTGAATTTCCTCAAAACCCGCAACCGCGTTGAATTCTTCGATCCGTGCCTTCACATCGTGCCTCGTCACCCGCTCCCGCGCCATGATCGATCCCACGTCCACCTTGTCTTTTGCCGCTTCATACGCCGCGATCGCAGCTTCCGGGATTTCCAATCCCAGATCTCGCTGGCTCTTCATTACCGCGATCCAATATTCCCTTTCCAAAACAATCCGGCCCTCCGCCGACCAAATTCCCGTCATCGCCGCCGATGCGTATCTATCCGCCAAAACATTTGGAATCATCACTCCCGAAATGGAGCGCTGGGTTTAGCCCCCAAGTCCATTCAAAAGCGCCGTCTCCAGCTCCTTGCATCCATTTCCCTACGGAATCTGGATTCTGTGCAAAGCCTTGTTCCTCGCCCGGATCACAGGCAGATGGTGGGGCATGATCGCGGAAAACAAATGCACCAGCGGATAGGAAAGTAGTGCCAGGACGAGACCCGAAACCATCATCCCCAGCAGAAAACTCGCCGCGTTGAGATCCCCTGCTTCCGGCACCTTGAAATGCACTTTCGTCAAAAATCCCGGCATTGGAAAGCCAAGCGATTTCCTCATCCAATCCCCGAGCCACACCTGCGCAATCCATATCGGCACATTCGTGAATACATTTGAAATCCAGCAAGCCGCTACCGCAAAAGGCACATTCACCCGGAATCTCATCGCCATGATCGCCGCCGCCACCATTTGAAACGGCATCAGCATCATCGAAAAAAACATCCCGAGCGCCAGGCCCGATGCCACCGTATCCCGGCACGGAATCCATAGCTGTTTGTTGAACAAAGGCTTCGTCAGCGACTTCCACCACGGCCTGTGTCTCAGCCGCCGATGTCTGAGCATCCGGTAGGTTCCCTTCACTAATTTCAAATACCGCTGCTTCATTTCAATTTAACCGTTTCGTAACAGCACCAGCCTCGCACCGGGGACCAATCAGGCAACCTCAAACCCAAACAACTCAATCCACCATCGACAATCCGCGCTCTACAATCTGAAATCCCGCCCCATGGAAATTTGGCAAGCGCTCCTCCTCGGCCTCATCGAAGGCATCACGGAATACCTCCCCATCAGCTCAACCGGCCACTTGGTTGTCGCCCAGCGGCTTATGCACATCGGATCCGCCAGCACACTTGAAAAGCACGCTGCCGATGCCTTCGCCATCTGCATTCAGGGCGGTGCCATTCTCGCGGTCCTCGGCCTCTACTACAAACACGTTCTGAAAATGCTCTTGGGCGTCCTTGGCCGCGATCCGGAGGGACTCAAGCTCGCCATCGCCATCATCGTCGGCTTCCTCCCAGCAGCCGTGATCGGCTTCCTCCTGAACGATTGGATCGAAGCCAAACTCTTCTCCCTCTGGCCGATC
>JACMMB010000359.1 GCA_014379305.1 Akkermansiaceae bacterium | reverse complement strand
GGCAGGCTTTCCGCACATTGCGGCATCGCCGGCTCCGTCACCGGCCATGGTGGCGGAAACTGACCAAGCCGTTGTTCAACCGCAGTCTTTGGGTGCCTTGCCGCGATTCTGTTGCCCATGGCGTGGCGATCGGCCTGTTCTTCTCGATGATCCCGCTCATTCCGCAGTCGATTTTCGCCGCCATCCTCGCGATGCGGGCAAAGGCCAACGTGCCCTTCGCGATGGCCGTTACTTTCATCAGCAATCCATTTACCAACGTCCCGATCTGGCTCGCCCAGATCTGGCTCGGCCAGTGGTTGATCGACCTTTTCTCGCTGCCCATCCCGCATTTCTTTGCGAAAGTGAAAATCGATCTTCCCAGCGTCGGAGTTGTTTCGGCCAGCAACTTCATCGTGGGTTTCACCACGATGGGCGTGCTGCTCTTGCTCGCCGCCTTTCCAATCGTGCATTTGTTTTCAGCGGTGATGCCGCATCATCTGCCTATCCGCCGGCGGAATGCGGAAGGCCACAGGGACAAGGTGATCGCACAGCCTGAAAAGCTAGGCAACTAAGGAGCGTGGACGCCTACGTCCACGGCATTCATTCATCATCTTATCTTACGCTGAAAATAGCCCACGTGCTTTAGCACTGGGTTTGAATCCAAACGCATCCAAGTCCCTGCGGTCCGTTGCGGGAGTAGCTTGACAACCATTTTCCCACCCGAAATTCGAGTGGGAAAATACACCGTCACTCCTCAGGCGCGGCGGCGGCGAAGAAGGGCACCCGCGATACCCAAGCCACCCAGTATCAGCGAGCTAGGTTCTGGCACTGTGGTGAACAGGATGGTGTCCCCACCGCCAGCAGTCGTGTAAACCGTCTGTGTCCCCACCGATCCCAACCCTATCTCAGCCAGAGTTTGTCCCGACCACACATAAGCTCCCGTTGGCGTGATAACACCCGGGGAACTGCCCAAGCTCTCCCCCCAGTACACAACGGCAGTACCGTATCCAAACCCTTTCCCCGAAACAGCCAGATCCCCCAGCACGAGGGTCGGCGTTGCATTCAATCCCGTTCCCGGACTAAACACACCCGTGTCGCCCCCATAGAACGAACCCGTCATAGCGAACAGTTCCCCGGTATTTCCCGTAAGATACGATAAACCCGTGTTAATCGGACCCAATATCGACGTCGTTGGCAGTATCAAACTCCCGCTCAACACTCCATGCACATCGCTACCAACCTGACTAAAGGTAATAGTAACGACCGCTTTGGCGGAACTGGATAATGCGAATAGGCCGATGGCTGCTGCTACGAATGGAGATCTGAAGTTCAGTCTCCCATGTTGGAATGATGTGATTTTCATTTATTGTATTTTTGTTGTTCGTTTGTGTTCTTACCCATTCGCGAATCGACTGGGCAAAAGTGTTTTTATCACATCGGCAGTGTTCTGGTATAGTCGATCAAGCAGCCGCATGAGAGCGGCAAGGGCCGACGACGAAGCGATGCCGATGCCGTTTGCCCAGCGGGGCCAATGTGATGGATACCTCTCGATCGCACCCAATGACTGGAGGCGAACTTGCTCACAAAGCCGAGCGGATGGTGGAGAATCGGAAGATCGGTGGGGCGGAATGAATATGGGCATGTGAAACACGCCCTCCTATTTTTCCCAGTCCCGGCAGGAAATGCACTTGTGAAGAATCCATCGGAAACCGTGACTCAAAATATCGACAGCTAGCCCAAGTGTAAAATGACGAAATCCACAGGCGGCTCGGGGCGCTAGGTGCATTGATTCGATTTGGCAAATGCAAATCTGTTAGCCAACTATCAGGAGAAAAGTAGTAGGCAAGTCGAATTCAGAAAAATCTTCGGAGCCACCTGAGACACTTGCCCCGTATCGAATCGAAAGGCCATTCTTATTGCTAGGAAATTGCTTTTGGGGTGAAGGCCGTTGAGAAAGCTCATGAGAGGACCAGAGGGCGGGGAAATGGGGGTTGGTCGGACGCGGTCACTGCTTCCAGAGAACTGCCGCCCCGGGCACGGGCATGAGAGAGTTGAACCTTCATTATCCCATCGGCGTTATCTAAATCTTAAGATGTCCTCGCGCTCTAGCTCATGATGATCGGAAAAAATAGATCGTAGAGGGTGACATCGATTCCATTGACCTTTCCATCCACAACAAGCTTCACCTTTCCTAAGTCCCTTAATCTGAAACGGACGTATTTTTCTCCCACGTTGGTATCCTCCCACGCCAAAAGAATTTTTCCTGACTCCTCATTTTCCGGAATTTTCTATTCCTTGGGAAAACTGATTAGATCGCATTTTATCGCATCCGCATGGGTTGCGGAGACTGTAGATAATCCGCTAAATGGGATCAGGTTTCGCATTTCAACATTTCCATAGCATCACGCCGCACACGGATGCACTTCCTTGCGGATGGCTTCACCCTTTTCGCGATCGGCGCGCATGAATTCGTAGTCGAGTTGGAGATTCATCCACATCCCGGGGGTGATGCCGAAGAAGCAGCTCAGGCGCAGGTCGTATTCCGGCGTGCAGCGGCGCTTGCCCTGTTTCATCTGAGTGAGATGGGGCGCGGGAATTCCACAGCGGCGGGCAATTTCCGCTTGGGACAGGCCCGAGTCCTCAAGCGTTTCGCGGAGCGTTTCGGCGAAGAAGTTGAGGAGCGGGATGAGTTGCGGTTTCTTTTTCATGGCGGTGGCTCAGTGATAGTCGATGATCTGTACGTCTGTGGCGTTGCCGTCTTTCCAGCGGAAGGTGACACGCCATTGTTGGTTGATGCGGATACTCCAGAATCCCTTGAGATTGCCGGAGAGTGATTCGAGGCGGTTGGAAGGTGGTTGACGGAGTTGGTCGATGGCAATAATGCGGTGAAGTTGCCGGAGTCTCATCAGCGCCCGGGGCTGGATGTCCCCGGGGAATTTCCGGGAGTATTCCCCATGGAAAACTTTGGAGGTCTCCTTGCAGATGAAGGTCTCGATCACTTGCAGAGAAAAATTGCCGAATTTGGTAATGATTTCAAGCAGGAAAATGAAGTGAGTTGGGTTCGCAACGCGAATCGGGAGCAAGCCCCTTACGCGGCCTGTGACTCGGGCCTACGCGTCACCCGGGGCGAGACGCCCGCGGCAACGGCCTGGAGCAAGATGCTCCAGGCCTCCTGTCACTCATTTCTTATCCGGCCAAATCGTTTTCAACAAAGCGGCGAGACGATAACCGGCTTTCGATAATTCCACTTCGACGACATCGCGCGACTTGACCGGATAATCGGACGGCAGGGTGATGACCCATTCGAAGTGTTCTTCGCGATCCGGGTGCTTGTCATCCTTTGGCACCAGAAAGCGGTCACTCGGTGTGATGCATTCGAAACAAATTTTCGACAGGACAATGGATTCAGTCGCCCATTGCACCGGCCAGGTATCGACAGGCCCTTTGCCAATCCACTCGGACTGCCGGGGATGCGCCTTCATCAGTGCGGTAGAAAAATCTCTAACAGCGGCGACTTCGACAGCGGGATCTTTCGAGGCGGGTTCTTCGGGAGCGGAGTCTTCGGTGGGTGGTATCTTTTTAAGGAGATGATCGCGGGCCATCTTCACGGTCTGGGTATCCCAGTAGCCATGGAGCGCAATCCCCTTGCGTTGCTTGATGTGGAAGTAGTTCCCGCCCGCATCCTCCTGGCCCTTGGCACCGGTGTCCGGATCGACAAAATGATTGTCGGCATCGACATAACTGCAACCGACATGCAGTGGCTGATGAAGGTCGCCGACGAGATGGGCGAGCATCATCAAGGCAACGCGCTTGTGGATCTTCAACGGATTGTCACCGTTGTCATCGGGCGCTTGCAGAACCTTGATGCAGATTTCCATCACATGGACGATGTCATGCGCGTTGGTTCCGGTGGCGCCATCGCGATAGACCTTTTGCTGAAAGGGGACGTCGCAATAATGAAAGGAATGGCTGTCGGGATTATTCGCGACCAGGTCCTTCATTTCATTGGTGAGATACTTGTCTGGCAGCTTCGCGCGATCCATCCAAGTTGCGGCGCGGTCAAGACCTTCATCCTTGTGAAGGAGCTTGCGGACTTCCTCCAACGCGCGGCTGCCTTCGAGATATTTCTCCGCGATCGTGCCAATCGTCTGGTGGCCGGCATTTCCATAACCGAAGACATGGCCTGCGCATGCGAGGAAGAGAACGAATGCAGAGAGGCGGCGGATCATGGGAAAATTAGAGATGGCAGAGACCCGAGACCAGAGACCAGAAAGAGGAGAATGATTTCGGAATCCCGAGAATCGGGAAACCAGCGGGGAAGAACGAGTCAGTACGCGTGGATTGGTAAGATGTCCAACTCCTTGATTCAGGCCCGCGGCTTCAGGGCAAAGCGCCGGGAGGTGACGGCTGCGCCGCAGGGAGCGGCGAGGCGCTCGGGGCGGTCAACTTTTGGAAAGCGGAAACTGCGCGGGCCGTGCATGCCGGAATGACGCAACATGCTGCCGACTCCAATCGCACCCAAGCCCAACAGGGAAATGGTTCCCACAATGACCAGCACGGTTTTCACCGACCGGGCCGAGGGCGGGGGAGTATTGCGATGAACGAAATAAGTTCCAAATTCGCCGGTCAGATTGCCGACAAACGCTTTCAGATAAGCCTCCGGTGCCTCCGTTGGATTCACCGCGGCATATACCTTTTGCAGGATCGCCGCGGTTTCGAAGGCCGGCACCCGCGCCGGATTGCCAGGGTCGGTAACATCGCCGGTGATGTCCTGCCCGATCCCCATCCGCCGGCTGTCGGCCTCAAAGACGATGACAAGGCCATTGCCGCCAGGAAGCCATGCCTGTCGGTAATCCGCTGCTAATTCCTGGGGAGTAGTGGCGATCAGCACCGGCTCGATCACCAAATAGATGTGGAAATCGTGGTCTTGCGCCAATTTCTGGATGGAATCGCTGATTTCGTGGAGCGCTTTCGAGTCCCGGCTCAAAAAGCGGGTCACATCGAGCACGCCGTTGGGAGGCGCCTTGGGAAATTCCTTACTGGCGGTCTCGTCCAGGTTTGGCTGGCCGAAGCAGGGCAGGGCCATGAAAGCGGCCACCATGCCGGTCGCCAAATATCGCAGGCCATTGCTCACGGGCCTCAGCTTGACTATCCGGCAGCCGAAAACAAGCCGCATCGTTGAAGGTTTAGTACACCGATGCTCCATTGCCTGTTTTCGCGTACACCACACCCGAATTTTTGAAAATTATCGGGATTATTTTAAAAAGAATGGGGCGGTTTTCGGAGATTCTGATCGAATTTTCGCTGAAAACGCTTTCCGATTCCATGTTTTTTAGCCAACTAAGCCGCTGAAAATGAATGAAATACGAATAAATAAAAAAACCTGAACTATTTTCTTGTTAGACCAGTGTACTTCAGTGTACTTTCCGAACGTCGACACACCAGTCGGCCCATCCCGTGAGCAGTTCCGACCAACGCTATAAAGGCTTTCACCATTACAAGATGGATCCGAAGTTTCGGGTCTCCGTCTTGTCAACGTGGCGGCTGGAAGCGGGTGAGCCATTTTTTCTGATGGTTTCAAAGGAGGATAACGTGCCGGTGATCAAGGTCCTTAATCAGGGCGCATACGAGGAGAAGGTTAACCTTGTCAAAGCAAGTGCCAAACCGCAACCCGAAAAAAATGCCCTGCTCGGCCGTTTGGCGATGCTGAGCCACGAGGCGACCATCAACGACCAGGGCAAATTGTCCGTGCCGAAGGATATGAGCGAGAAGGCCGCCATCGCCGCCGACTCCGATGTGGTCCTGATCGGCCGCGGCAATTACTTCGCCATCTGCAGCAAACCGAATTTCGAAACGCTCTTCAACAACGAGAGCGACATGCCGATCGAGGACGATCTCGGCATTTTCTAAACCATCACCCACCACACACCCAACAGCAGCAATGTTGTTCACCCCACCAATCCTGGCACTCGAGGCGGTCCGCAAGCCGGCTCCGGCCGCTTTCGCCCGAGTGTCGGGATTGGGACTCCTTTCATATACCGGAATGGCTGGCTCGGGACGGCACGCCATTTCACCAACGGATGTCCGCACCGCTCCTGGCTGGTTGTCGGTGCGGCGTCCGCTGACTTTCATGGCAGAGCGCGCGAAGTTTCTCGGGACAGAACTTCACGTGCT
>JACMMB010000358.1 GCA_014379305.1 Akkermansiaceae bacterium | reverse complement strand
TTGACAGCAGTAATCATGGGGGGTGGGGGGGGTGGGGGGGGTGGGGGAGAGAGCAAACAGAGGTAGTAAATATACTATAGAGTCATCATATGTTTTTTGAAAAGTTTTGGGTTTTGTTGCTGAATTCCAAAATAATTGGCTGATACGCTGCCGCCGTTGGTCAGTTAATGCTTTGCAGCACTAAAACCAATTTTTGGTGATTCGGTCAAGGGGTAAATCATTCGTTCAGTTCCATCGATATTTTTTCCGGCATTGCTGTTTTTCGTTGCAACATCGTTGATGAATGGGACTTTGAAGGTCCCTCATCGAAAACTTCGATCGAAATGCGAATGTCGAGGCGTTCTTAGCGGTTAAGGTATGATTGGCAATAAAATATGGAAATGTTAACTAAATTGGATTCGCGAGCCCTTCATCGATAAAAAATTCACAGAATCCATCTCCTATTAGCGGCAGAGATTTTCTCTGACCGACAAATCAAAATTGAGCGGGTACACCAGATCAATTGTGACTGGAGGGCTTGGCGCTGACAAATTCCTGATGACGTGGAGTTAATTACTTTTTGACCCTCCCAACGTATTCTGGACCGCCGTTGACCGTCATTTCCCAAGTGGAAGAACCGCCCGGTAGTCGAGGCCATTGGATCAGATCCCATGGTCGTATTGGGAGGGTGATAAAAATTCATTGCTGGGGGGGACAAGCTGAAGAATCGAGGCGACTGATTTTGTCTAGGAGATCGCTCTCGTAAAAATCAATAACGAGGCAGAGCATGCCTGAAAATCCCAAACAGGGAACTACGTGATAACGTAGCCACGAGAGAAATTTGAGAGTATTCGGGCGGGACGAAGGGGGTTGACCGCCCGATACTCCCTAGAATATGGTTGATTTTCTTCATTTTTGGATGATGACCGGTGGACCTGTTCAACTCCTCCTTCTAAAGGGTGTCCTGCCCGATCCATGGGCAAATTAGCAGCAAGCTTGCCAGCCACCCCTTTTTTTCAATCTGGAAGGGTTTGCCAAGCGAACAGGACCGTAAATACACTCGAATATTCGTGATTTTACGATTCTCATGAGATCGAAAGATTTAATTGACCTTCAGAACTGGGCATTAAGCCCGACAGAAAGTTGGAACTGGGTCCAGTCCGATTGACCATTGTTGACGGAATAGAAGAGGGAACTCACAAAATTCACTCGCTCCAGGAAAAGTGTCCTGCTGTAGGTCACAAACGCATTCAAATTGTTCTCATCCTCCAACGATGTTGTTACAGGCCCGACTCCTTCGTAACTAGCTATGTTCAGGGCAAGTCCAACATCAACCACCGCCCTGAGCAGCTTGCGACTGAGCGCTGTTGAAATTGTAAGGTTGTTGACCACATAATCGACTTCATCGGGAGATGGAACCGTCACGTAAACAACAGAACCCGACCAGGATAGCCGTTCACTGACCGAATAATTTGCATTGAAACTGCCGGTGAGACCGGCTGATGCACTGCCGTCATCATCGGAATTCGTCGCATAGTCCAACCCTATCGAACCCGAAACCTGAATTCGTGTTCCTACTTGGTATTGCCCCTGCAGTAGAAACTGCCACGCCTCCCGGGTGCCGCTATTGTCGGACGTCGCCACGTTGTATTGAATTTCCGGACCAAACCTGAAGTACTCGGTGGCTGCCCAGGATCCACTCAACGAAGTAGTGTAAATGTTCGAACCGACGGCCGAACCGCTGCCATAATCCGAGGTCGCGGCGGCAAAGCTCGCGGAGATGGAAGTTCTTGGGGCGATCTGGTAGCGGCCCTCGATACCGGCGGAATACAGAGTTTCGCTCACAAACTCCCCAATGATCGGATCGGTGCCAGAGCTCTGCGTCACGTTGACGAAAGCGGCAAGAGACGTTCGCGAGCCATTCCAGCTCATTTTAATATTCCCGGATTGGTCTATTCCATTGTTCTCTGAATTCTCCAAATACGTCTGAATGGCAGGATTGTAGCTGGCGATAATCGAAAACGGGGCCCCTCCTTCAGGATCGCTAAGGTAGGTGAGCATTCCGGAAACGCTTGTGATCAGCTCACTGTCCGGATTATTCTCGGCAAGGAAGAAGTTAGAGTCGTAAGTGGTTGTGACGCCCGCCCCCTTGATCAGAACTCCTTTGAAACCATCGGTCAGTGTTTCGTCCAGTCCGATGTCCGAATCAGTCGCCGGAGGAATGATCCCGTTGAACCCGGAGATCGGAATGGAGTTCGCCAATCTCGAGGCGAAACTTGATCCAAAGTTGGGGACATAACTGGACCCCATCCCGGGAGGGGAATTCTGCGCGTTCGCGACACCGCACAATTGAAAGCCCACGCAGACGGTGGCTATCGCAGTGGCAGTTGGTGGAAATTTGGCGTAGGCTCGGGGGGGGCGTCGCATCGAGGTGAAGGTGAACAGACTGCGAAACGCCTAAAGTAGTGGAGTCTGGGTGTCAACCTCATTACCACTCCGGATGGCTCTACTATCAAAAACAGATTTCACAACCGGCGGGTCAAAGGTTCGTTTTCCGGTCTAATTGATCATGGATGGCGAGTGATCGGGGTGATGGCTTCCCCCTGCGTTCTGTGGGTTGGTTGTGGAAGTACATGCAGATTAGAAGTCGTTCTGAATTTTCCAAAAATATCTGAAAATGAGCAACTTGCCTCCAAAAACCGTTTAGGTTAGTTGACCCGCTCGGCAGCGGTCGACTTGAAAAAGTTGGAACAAAAACGTGTGCAATCGAAACACTATTTCAAGATTGTTCAAAAAAATATGAGAAAAATCTTGTTAATTTTCCTGTATTTTTTAGATTTCGTGAAAGGTCAGAGATTCATAAAGTCTGTGACCGCTGAAAGACTGCTATCAAACACCTAACCTGATTCAGAAGGGACAGCCGTCCGTTTTGAATCAAACGAAATCCTCTTGTGCCGTGAATCCCTTTCACGTCCCAAGCAGCCCGGATCGGGATTCATCCCGAAGTGGCATGGCCCATGGCGAGAACCACTCGCTATGCTCATGCTTCCATCCGAACCGGGCTGTCCGTCTCTTAAGAGCGTCCCTCTCTTAAGGCCAAAGACGGAAGAATCTTTACTGTTACCACAACCTTACAACCAGCCATGAAAAACAATCGTTTGGCCTCCAAGGCCAGCCCGGGCGAAGCTTTGTCCAAATGCTTCCCAACCATCCCTAGAACTGCCAACCGGTCCCTGTGGGATCCCATCGGATACGCAGGAGCGCTACTGAAACGCCTCGCAGTAACCACTGCAGCCATAGGCGTAATGTCTCAGGTAGCGACCGGAGCCGCAGTGACTCTGGCGTGGAATGCCAACCCGGAAACCAACATTACCGGGTATAAAGTCAGTTACGGCACAAGCTCCGGAGCCTATCCTAACGTGGTCAATGTCGGGACGAGTCCTACCACTTCCATTTCAGGACTCAATGCAGGAAGCACCTACTATTTCGTAGTGTCAGCCCTCAATCAAACGGGTCTCCAGAGTCCCCTGTCCAACCCGATATCCTACACGATTCCATCTACGGTGCCGACCAATCAGGCACCCGTCGCCCTGGCCAAAAGCGTTTCAACCAATGAGGATACCCCCCTGGCGATCTCTCTCGGCGGTACGGATCCCGAAAACAGCCCGCTTACTTTCTCGATCATCAGTGGCCCCGCAAAAGGCACTCTCAGCGGCACCGCTCCGAATGTGTCGTATTCACCTTTCGCTGATAGCAACGGCAGCGACAGCTTCACTTTCCGCGTCAATGACGGCACTTTGAATTCCGCCACTGCCACAGTTTCGATTTCTGTGATAGCGGTTAACGATCCTCCCGTCGCAACACCCAAATCGGTAAGCACTCCCGAGGACACCTCTCTCGCAATCGTCTTGGGTGGAAGCGATAAGGACCTCAATACCTTGGCATTCACCGTCGTCACCGGCCCCTCCAGTGGCACTCTTACCGGCACGGCGCCGAATCTCACCTATACCCCCGCTGCGAATTTCAATGGTTCGGACCAGCTCACTTTCCGGGTTAACGATGGCTCCGTGAATTCCACGACGGCCACGGTTTCAATTTCCGTCACGAATCTCAATGACGCCCCCGTCGCTCTTGGCAAATCCGTCGGGACATCCGAAGACACTCCGGTCGCCATCACGTTGGGTGGCTCTGATGTGGAGAACAATCCGTTGTCGTTCTCAGTCGTGAGCGGCCCGACGAAAGGGAGTCTCAGCGGCACCGCTCCAAATCTGACCTATTCACCCTCTGCGGACTTGAGCGGCAGCGACAGTTTCACTTTTCGCGTCAACGACGGTCTCGTAAATTCCCCGACCGCCACCATTTCACTCACCATAACGCCGGTGAACGATGCACCGGTCGCAACTTCGAAATCCGTATCAACCACAGAAGACACCGCGCTTGCAATTATTTTGGGTGGCAGTGACAAGGATCTCAATAGTCTGACATTCAGCGTGGTGGCCGGGCCGTCCAATGGAACCCTCACTGGAACCGCCCCGAATCTCACCTACAACCCGGCGAAAAATTTTAACGGCTCCGACCAGCTCACTTTCCGTGTCAGCGACGGCATCGTCAATTCCCAGATCGCTACAGTTTCCATTACCGTCGCGACCACAAATGATGCTCCAGTCGCAGTCGCAAACACCCTCACAACAGCAGAAGACACACCGCTGCCAGTCATCCTTGGCGGCACCGATGCCGAAGGAAGTTCACTAAGTTTCGCAATTGTCACCGGCCCAGTAAAAGGAACACTCAGCGGGACGGCTCCAAATCTGAGCTATTCCCCATCAGCGAACTTCAACGGAAGCGACAGTTTCACCTTCACGGTGAGTGACGGCCTCGCAAACTCTCCGCCAGCGACGGTCACGATTGCGGTGACGCCGGTAAATGACGCTCCAGTCGCCAATTCCGTCGTTATGGAAACACCGGCGGGCTCAGTTCGATCTTTCGTGCTGGGCGGCGGTGATGTGGATGGCAACGCCCTAACATTCACGATCGTGGGAAGTCCGACGAAGGGCACGCTGGTCGGCACAGCTCCCAATCTCACCTATCAACCGAATCCAAGCGTGAGCGGCAGTGACCAGCTTACCTTCAAGACAAGCGATGGCAGTCTCACTTCACAGCTCGCAACGGTGTCCATCACCATTATTCCCGCTGTGGTCAATACCCAGAATTTCGCTCCGGTTTTCTCATCGGATCCGATTTCCCGGAGTGCGATCGAGGGATCGCCCACCTCCGGGCAGCTCCTTGCCACGGATGCCAATCCGGGAGACACCCTGACCTACACCAAAGTATCCGGCCCCGCTTGGCTCTTGGTGTCGCCAAATGGAGCGCTCAGTGGTGTACCCGGCAATTCGAATGTCGGAAGCAATTCCTTTGTCGTCCGCGTCGCCGACCAGGTCGGTGCCTTCGACGAAGCGGTGCTCAGCATCGCCGTCGGAAATGTCAACCACCCGCCGGTATTCACGAGCAATCCCGTGCTGGTCGCCGATGCCAGCCAAAACGCTCCTTACTCCGGTCAGACATTGGCGGGCAAGGCGGTCGATTCTGACGCGGGTGACTCGATCACTTTTTGGAAAGTTGCCGGTCCGGCATGGTTGAATGTCGCGGTAAGCGGCGAGTTGTCAGGCACTCCGCCGACTGGCAGCGCAGGACTGAATACCTTCGTCGTTCGAGCCGCGGACAATGCTTCGGCCGTCGCCGATGTCGAGCTACGCATCAACGTCAGCGGACTTCCTCTCCCATGGACGAACGCCAATATTGGCACGGGCCAGATCCCAGGTTCAATCTCCTACAATTTGGGAACCTTCACCCAGGTCGGCTCGGGAGCCCTCGGTGGCATCAGCGACAAACACGGATTCACCTACCAAGCGCTCAGCGGCGATGGCTCGATCACCGCCAAGGTTACTCTTCTACAAAACTCCGGATCTCCCTGCTACGCCGGAGTGATGATCCGCGAGTCGATGGCTCCAAAAGCACGTCAGGTGTTCATCGGCCTGACCAACGACTCCTCGTATCGGCTCGTCAGCCGCTTGAAATTCGGGGCTAAAAACTCGTTGAAAGGCTTCGCTCGTGGCGGAAACGTCGATACTTGGGTGCGCTTGGTCCGCAACACGAGTAGGAAAATGGTCTTCGCTTACACGAGCCCCGATGGCCTTAACTGGACTTACAGGGGAGCGACGAAAGTCAGCCTGCCGACCTATTGTCACATCGGACTTGCGGTCTCCAGCGGCAGCGATCCCACTCTTAGCTCCGCGACATTCGGGAATGTTTGGGTCGATCCGTAATCGGCCTCCGATCCGGCCGGAGTGATTCACCATCACTCTGGCTCGGCTGGCAACTCCGTCGGCAAAACTTCAGGGATGTCTCCAGGCAGATCCAGCGTTTTTTCCGCCGCTTTCATTTCCCGGAAATCACGAGCAAGCTGCTGGCCGAACACCACCCGCTCCGGCGTCATTCTCATCTTCAGGACAAACAGGATTTTCTTGGCGGGCGCGTTGCCCTGAGCCGCCGCGAGGTCAGACCATTTGTAAGCTTCCACGTCGTCCAACGAGACGCCGGCACCCATCATGTGCATCCGACCGATCTGGCACTGCGCCGCAGGATTCCCCTGCTCCGCGCTCATCATGAACCACTTGGCAGCATCCGTGCTGTTTCTTTTGACACCTTTCCCCGCGATTAAAATTCCGCCAAGAGTCATTTGCGCTTCTCCGTTTCCCTGCTCCGCCGCCTTGGAAAGCCATTTCACCGCCTCGTCCCCGTTTTTGGTGACCCCCTCGCCCTTGAGATACCGATCGGCAAGTATGACTTGTGCCTGCACGTCTCCTTGCTCAGCCGCCTTGAGAATCCACCGGGTCGCCGCCGCAGGGTCCTTCGCCACGCCCTCTCCCTTCGCATAAACTCCCGCGAGTTCCAATTGCGCGGTCACATCGCCTGTTTCCGCTCTTCCGGCCAAATCGGAAATCATATCTGCGTCCGACACCACAGAAGTCAAAAGCGCCAGCAATAGAAACAAGCTCGGATGTGCTTTCATCCGGATCATTGAAACATCTCGCTCGGGGATCGCCAAGATCGATTTCCATCGGCGCGGACCGCCTGTCGATTTTGTCCGCTTGCGCGTGAACGGTCTTCGCCTAACCTCTGCCAGAAATGCGACACAGGGAAGTGATGATCAAGGCGGCGCTGGTTCTCGTGCTCGTCTGGGGCTGCGTGTGGGGAATCCGCGCCTACGCGGGATCCAGGAAAATCACCGCTGAGCGGGTGAACCGCGCGGTTGCCGAAGCGAATTTCTCCGACTGGTCCGGGGGGAAGGCCACACCGGACCCAACCGAGGCCAGTCGTCGCGAGAAGGAACTCCGGAAAATCGCAGCTCTCGTCAATGGCCTCGATTTCCAGGAGCGCGAAAAAAACCGCGAAAACCGCTCCGGTGAAACCTTCTTCCGCAAACTCTCACCGGATGAAAAGAACCGATTCATCGACTTGACCATCGTCGAATCCATGAGTCGTTTCATGGAATCCCTTGATGCGATGAAGCCCGAGCAGCGCAAGAAATTCGTCGAGCAGGGACTCAAGGAAATCAACGAAGGCCGCACGAAATCCGAAATGGAGCGCGCCGATCAGCTCGGTGCGGACCTCCTCGACCAAATCAGCCAGCAGGGCATGAAGGCGTATTTCGAAAAATCCAGCGCCGATACCAAGCTCGACCTAGCCCCACTCATGGAGGCCATGAACGAAACCATGCAAGGCCTCCGCGGAAATGAATTCGGCCCACGCCAATGACGAAATCCCGCGGATTCACCATGGTTGAGCTGCTGGTCGTCATCGCGATCATCGGCACTCTTGTCGGCATCGGCTATCCGGTGACCCGTTCGTTGATTTCGCGATCCCAGGAAGCCGCTTGCCTCGGAAATCTCCGTTCACTCGGAGTCGCACTGCAAGGATATCTGCAGGAACACAACGATACCATGCCGTCCCTCCAAATGGCCCGTGCCTCAAGCACACTAGATGTCGCGGTGCTCGACACCGCTCTGCTGCCCTACCTCCAATCCCCCGATGCATTCCACTGTCCCGCGGACAAGCTGGAGTTTGAAAAGACCGGATCCAGTTACTCCTGGAACCCCACCCAAAGCGGGCGCCACATTTCCAACCTCTACTTCTTCGGCGTTCGCGAGGACACCATCCCGCTCATCACCGACAAGGAATCCTGGCATCCCGGCGGCACCAATTTTCTCTTCGCCGACCTCAGCAGCTCGAACAAACCGCGGTTCGCCGTCAGCAACTAACCAATCCATATTCCCATGCTAGCCGCCAGCGGTCTCTTCAAGAAATTCAGCGGAAAACCCGCGCTCGACGATGTTTCCTTCCACGTCGAACGCGGCGAAATCTACGGCCTGCTAGGCCACAACGGCGCGGGTAAAAGCACCTCTCTCGGTATCATCCTCGGCATGGTCATGCCCGATCAGGGCGACGTCACCATCGACGGCATCTCCGTGCTCCATCACCGCTCCAAGGCCCTGCGAAAGGTCGGTGCCATCTTCGAAGCCCCCGCTTTCTACGACTACCTCAGTGGCTGGGATAACCTCAAAATCCTGATGGGCTACTCCGGCGGCTTCGACGCCGTCGCCGCCCAAAAGGTCATTGAACGCGTCGGCCTTACCAAGCGCGTCCACTCGAAAGTCCGCACCTACAGTCACGGCATGCGCCAGCGCCTCGCGCTCGCCCAGGCGCTCCTGCCCGAACCCGAGGTTCTCCTGTTGGACGAACCCACCGACGGGCTCGACCCGGAAGGCATCAAGTGGTTCCGCGACTTCATCCTCAACCTCCGCGACGAGCGCGGCATGACCGTGCTCTTCAATTCCCATTTGTTAGCCGAGGTCGAACTGATGTGTGACCGCGTGGCCATCCTCCGCGAAGGCAAGCGCGTCTTCGAAGGCACCGTTAAGGGTCTGCAGGACGACACCCCGGTTTTCGAAGTGGATCTGGAACCTTGGGGCCTCGCCTGCGGCATCATCCACAGCACCGGCGGCGATGTGCTCTCCAACACCCGCATCAGCCTGAGACACGGCTCCGATCCCGCAGCCCTCGTGGAAACCCTCGTCGGAGCCGGCGTCCGGGTCCGCGCCTTCTCGCCGGTTAAACGCTCGCTGGAAGACCTCTACATGGAAATCCACAACGGCGCGCCGAGTCCTAACTGACATGCTCTTCCTCCAACAACTCCGCGGCGAGCTCCGCAAACTCTTTGCCCGCCCCCGGACCTGGATGGGCTACGGGGCCTTCCTCATCATGGAGGCGGTCATTCTGTTCGTTTACAAACTCCCGCGCAGCCAGAAATACATGCACGGCATGCTGGAGCGCAACGGACTGGAATTCGGCACCTACTACAGCTCGCTGACCATCACCTTCACGATCATGCTGTTGAGCATGTTCCTGCTCGGATCGATTTACTTCGCCCTGGTCGCCGGCGACATCGTCGCCAAGGAAAACGAGGACGGGAACCTG
>JACMMB010000357.1 GCA_014379305.1 Akkermansiaceae bacterium | reverse complement strand
GCCCACACGGTAAACTCACTTTCCAATACGCTCTTGATTTTTCCCCACGCCGTATCCGCCGGTTTATCGCCTTCCCACTCCCACAGTTTGAGATCGTCCGCGCCGGTAAGATGGGTTTTCGCCCCTTCCCATCCTCCGGGAATATGACCCAGCAAATACCAGACTGAAAATCCGAGCGCACAAAACAGGACCGCGATTTGCAAAACATCCGTCCAAATCACCGCCTTGATGCCACCGACAGCCGTGTAGGCCGCTGTCAGCAAGCTGATCAATACGAGACCGGCTCCGGTGAACCAGAATTGCTGCCAATTCCCCAACGGATTCCCCGGATTCATTTGATTCCATATGACTACTAACAGAAGAGTAGGCACCCACAGCCTTGATCCGCTTGCCAGAGACCGGGTTAAAAGGAAAATCGCGCTGGCCATCCGCCGCGTGCGCGGACCGAAACGGATTTCAAGAAATTCGTAGATACTGACTACATTGTATTTGTAATACGCCGGGATGAAGACCGCGCTCACCACCAGCCGCGCCAAGAGATAACCCACCATTAGCTGCGCGTAGGTGTAATTCCTAAGCCGGAAGCCCTCTCCAGGCGTTCCGAAAAAAGTGCCGGCGCTGATTTCAGAAGCGAGGATGGATGCGAGCACCGCCCACCACGGGATCGACCGCCCACCCAGTGCGAACTCCGAGACATCCTTGTTGCGTCTGCTGAAATGCACGCCGATGCCGATAATGATCGCGAAGTAAATTCCAATGATAACTAGATCCAGTGTCAAATCGGTCATGAGCCGCATGCTAAGACCCCGATAGTCGCTTCCAAGCCTCAAGTTTCACTGCGGGCGACAATCTATTTTAGCGGATCAAAATGTCCTTCCTTTTCTGTTTTCCACATTCAATCGACCCGCTTAACTACTAGACATGGACAAGAACACAGATATCCCGAAACTTGTGCAGGATGATCCATGGCTTGAGCCGCAGACCGAAGCCATCCGCCGCCGCTCCAGCCGATTCCAAACTGCTTTGGCGGACATTCGGGAAAAATCCGGTTCACTCAGCGCCTACGCCAGAGGCCATAAATACAGTGGCATCCATTTCAATCCCGCTACCAACCAGTGGATCGTCCGGGAGTGGGCTCCGGAGGCAAAAGCGGTCTCTCTCATAGGCGATTTCAATGGGTGGAAACGCGAATCCCATCCGCTCGAAAAAAAAGAAGGCGGTATTTGGGAACTGGTTCTCAATTCCACCGAGCTCGCGCATGGCGAAAAAATCAAACTCCACGTGCATGGAGCGGATGATTCCCGCCGCGACCGTCTCCCCGCTTGCATCCGCCGAGCCGTCCAGGATCCGGCGACTCACGATTACACCGGCCAAATATGGAACCCCCCGGAACCATATCTTTGGAAACACGAATTCGACCCACGCGGGATCGGCGCGCCGCTGATTTACGAATCCCACACCGGCATGGCTGGCGAGGAGCCACGCGTCCACACCTACCGCGAGTTTGCAGACGAGGTCCTCCCCCGTGTTGCCGGAGCCGGATACAATACCGTCCAACTCATGGCGGTGCAGGAGCATCCGTACTACGGCTCATTCGGCTATCACGTCTCGTCTTTTTTCGCCGCTTGCTCGCGCTTCGGCACACCCGAGGATCTGAAATACCTGATCGATACCGCCCACGGCATGAAAATCGCCGTTTTGCTGGATGTCGTGCATTCCCACGCCGTGAAAAATCTTTCTGAAGGACTCAACAATTTCGATGGTTCCGGCCATCAGTATTTCCACTCTGGCGCAAGAGGCGAACATCCCGGATGGGACTCAAAATGCTTTGATTACGGCAGGCCGGAAGTGAGGCAGTTCCTGCTCTCAAACGTTCGCTTCTGGCTGGAGGAATACCACTTCGATGGTTTCCGCTTCGATGGAGTTACCTCCATGCTTTATCATTCCCACGGCGACCGCGCCTTTGGCTCCTATGACGATTATTTCGGAAATGATGCGGACGAGGATGCGATTCTCTATTTGAAACTCACCAACGAACTCATTGCGGAAATCAAGCCCGGGGCAATCGTCGTCGCCGAGGACATGTCCGGCATGCCCGGCCTGTGCCGCCCGAACATGGATGGCGGCATCGGCTTCACCCATCGCCTCGCCATGGGCATCCCCGATCACTGGATCAAACTTCTCAAACACTCCCGCGATGAGGATTGGAATCTCGACGAACTCTGGGGCGTCCTTACCAACCGCCGCCACGGCGAAGCCACCATCGCCTACGCCGAAAGCCATGATCAGGCCCTCGTCGGCGACAAAACCCTCGCCTTCTGGCTCATGGACAAGGAAATGTACTGGCATATGGCCAAGGATGATCCGCACCCGGTCATCGAGCGGGGCATCGCACTCCACAAAATCATCCGCCTCCTCACTCTCGCCTTTGGTGGCGAAGGTTGGCTTTCATTCATGGGAAATGAATTCGGTCATCCGGAATGGCTCGATTTCCCCCGCGAAGGCAATGGCTGGTCCTATCATTACTGCCGCCGCCAATGGTCCCTCCTCGACAATCCCGATCTGAAATACCAATGGCTTGCCAAGTGGGATCGCGGGATGCTGGAACTTGCGAAAAACACCCAGCTCCTCTCCTCCGCCCCCGCCCAGCTCATACACATCGATCACGAAAACCAG
The DNA here is from genome assembly GCA_014379305.1 of Akkermansiaceae bacterium. Classification (GTDB taxonomy): domain Bacteria; phylum Verrucomicrobiota; class Verrucomicrobiia; order Verrucomicrobiales; family Akkermansiaceae; genus Luteolibacter. Next base: position 3,655 of record JACMMB010000357.1, on the reverse strand, counting down.
ATCCTGATCGCCGAACGCGCAAATCTCGTTTTCGTAATCAACCTCTCCCCGACCAAATCCATTTTCAGCTATGGCCTGAGTCCCTACCGCAAGCTAACTCACAAACTGCTCCTGGATTCGGACGCCACGGAATTCGGCGGCCATTGCCGGATCGATCACAGCTTCGACTACCCTATCGCGGCGGACGGCCAGATGAAGATCTATACGACCTCCCGCACCGCGCTCGTCTTCGGCACTTGAACGCGCGTCCTCGAATCCATCTTGCGCGTGATCAAGCCCTGTCTCAAGTTCCCCGACGTGAAGCTTTTCCTCTGCCTGCTTTCCGCAATCCTTGGATTGCTCCCTGGAATTTCCCATTCACAGCAACCCGCAAGCATTGGAAAAAAGAAAGTCATCGTAATCCCGATCCGCGCCCAGATCGCGCCTCCCGAACTCTTCATTCTTCGCCGTGGTCTGAAAACCGCCATCGAGCAAGGCGCTGATACCGTGATCCTCGATATGGAAACACCCGGTGGCCGTCTCGATATCACCTTTGATATGTTGAAGGCCATCGAGCGCTTTCCAGGAAAAGTCGTCACTTACGTCAATCGCGAGGCCATTTCCGCCGGTGCCCTCATATCCGCAGGAACGGATGAAATTTATTTCTCACCTGGCGCGGTAATCGGCGCCGCCGCCCCTGTCAGTGGCGCTGGGCAGGATATCGACGCGACCATGAAGCTCAAAATCGTCTCCTATCTCAAGGCCGTTGTCCGCTCCGTTTCCGAAGACAAAGGCTACCGCGGCGAAGTCATCTCCGCGATGATCGATGAGGACTATGAACTCAAAATCGGCGAGGACATCATCAAACCCAAAGGCGAACTCCTGACCCTCACCGCAGTGGAAGCCGTGAAAAAATACGGCGATCCTGCACAAACCCTGCTCGGCGCTGGCATCGAGCCGAGTCTGGAAAGCCTGATGGATACATTGCTGGGAAAGGAAAACTACTCCGCCACCCGTTTGGAAATCACGTGGTCGGAAAAAATCGCGCAATACCTGACCACACTCACCCCGATCCTGCTCGCGGCCGGACTCCTCCTCATTTTCATAGAGTTCAAAACGCCCGGCTTCGGCATCTTCGGCATCGGTGGCGGAATCTTCCTCGCCATCGTCTTTTTTGGTCACTACGCCGCCGGACTCTCCGGCCACGAACCGGCCCTTTTCTTCGCACTCGGCCTGGCGCTGGTTATTATCGATCTATTCTTCATTCCCGGGCTGTTCGTCCTGGCGATCCCTGGAGCGCTGTTGATGTTCGGATCCCTGATTTGGGGCATGTCCGATATCTGGCCCAAGCAACCCATCCCATGGAATTCCAGCTTTCTCGCCCGGCCCATGATCAATCTCATCGCAGGAGTCGGCGGCGCGATCCTGATGTTCGCCCTCCTCCTCCGCTTCATGCCCAGCGGCGGGCTTTGGGGAAAAATGGTCCTGACCACCGCCATTGGTGGCGAAACCACTGCCGCCAACTCGGATCGCAGCCAACCCTCTCTCATCGGTCGCCAAGGACTCGCCGTCACCGGCCTTTTTCCCAGCGGCCAAATTGAAATCTCAGGCAAACGCTACGACGCCCGGCTCACCCTGGGCACCGCAAGCCCCGGCACCGAAGTCACCGTCGTCAGCGTCGGCGAATTTGAGTTGAAGGTGGAACCTCTCGTCTGAAATAACTCCGGCTGAATCTCCCATGTCCCTCATCATCCTTCTCTTCAGCATCGGCATCCTTTTGTTGGCCGCCGAAGTCATGGTGCCGGGCGGTATTCTCGGCAGCGCAGGCGGGCTCCTCCTCTTTGCCGCTTGCATTCTCGCTTTCATCAACCTTGGCAACTCCGCAGGCCTGATCGCCGTCGCTGTTACGATCCTTGCCACAATTCTCGTCTTATATATCCAGCTGAAACTTGTCCCCCAAACCCGGTTCGGAAAAAAATTCTTCCTCGCCAGGCAGATTACCGGCGTCGCCACCGCAATCGGCGATCAGGCTCGGGATTTGATTGGCAAATCCGCCGAAGCCGTCACCGTCCTATCACCTAGCGGTTATGTCAGCATCGAAGGAAAGCGCTACGAGGCCTTTTCCGAATCCGGTCAGGTCGCCAGCGGCACAACTCTAGAAGTCGTCGGTGCAAATCATTTCCAGATCATCGTCAGAACCAAATCCTAGCAAATATCATGCAACTCTCCACCGTCGTCCTCATCGTTCTTGGCATTCTATTTATCGTGATCTTCGGCATCATGCTGTCGTTCTTCAGTGTCTGGCTCAGAGCCTGGCTCGCCGGAGCCTATGTCGGTTTCTCGGATCTCATTGCCATGCGCCTGCGCCAGGTGCCCTACGGCGCCATCGTCGATGCCCGGATCACCGCCAAGAAAGCCGGAATTGACATCGCCATCGATGAAATCGAAGCCCATTTCCTCGCAGGCGGCAACGTGCTCCCTACCATCCAGGCACTGATCGCCGCCCGCAAAGCCGGCCTAGAGCTTGATTGGGATCGCGCCTGTGCCATTGACCTCGCCACCAAGGGCTCCGGAAAATCCGTCGTCGAAGCCGTCCGCACCTCCGTCGATCCGAAAGTCATCGACTGTCCCAACCCCGCTTCCGGCCGCAACACCATCGATGGCGTCTCCAAAGACGGCATACAGGTGAAAGTTCGCGCCCGCGTGACCGTTCGCACCAACCTCGAACGCTTCGTTGGCGGCGCCAAGGAGGAAACGATCATCGCGCGTGTCGGCGAGGGCATCGTCACCACCATCGGCTCTGCCGATAGCTATAAAACAGTTCTGGAATCCCCTGCCTCCATCTCAAAAGTCGTCCTCAACCGCGGCCTTGATGTCGGCACCGCCTTTGAAATCCTCTCCATTGACATCGCCGATGTGGATGTCGGCGAGAACGTCGGTGCCCAACTCCAGGTCGCCCAAGCCGAAGCCAACAAAAACATGGCCCAGGCCGAAGCCGAAATCCGTCGTGCCGCCGCTGTCGCCCTCGAGCAGGAAATGGTCGCCCGCGTCGCCGAAATGAAAGCCAAGGTCGTCGAGGCTGAAGCCCAGGTGCCTTTGGCCCTCGCCGAAGCGTTACGCAACGGGTCCTTGGGAGTGATGGACTACTACCGCATGGAAAATATAAAATCGGATACCCAGATGCGCTCTTCCATTTCAAAATCCGAGGAATAATCCGCCGCCCGCACATCGATCCTCCGGCTTGCCATCACCCTGCCCTCTCATGCACCTTCCCCGCGTGAGTGATTGTAGCAAATTGGGAATCGGCCTGGCAGGATTTGGAACCGTAGGCTCCGGCGTTTGGAACACCCTCCAGCGCAATGGCGAACTCATCTCCGAGCGCACCGGCCAGGGCGTCTCTCTCCGCATCGCGAAAATCCTCGTCCGCGATCTGGCCAAGGCGCGCGCCACCACTGGCGAGGTTTCCCAAGAAATGTTCACCACCGACTGGCATGCCCTCGTCAATGACCCGGCGGTGGACATCGTGGTCGAACTCATCGGCGGTACCACTGATGCCTTCGAAATCGTCGCCGCAGCCCTGCTGGCGAAAAAACCTGTCGTCACCGGCAACAAGGCCCTCCTCGCAGAGCGCGGAGTCGAGCTCTTCGCCATTTCCCGCGAAATGCAAACCCCGATC
>JACMMB010000356.1 GCA_014379305.1 Akkermansiaceae bacterium | reverse complement strand
GGCTATACGGTGGCGATTGGCGAGGATCTAGGCATAATTGGGGAAGAAAGCACCGAAGTCCCCAATGCCACACCGCGGACAACGGCGGAGGCCCGGAGTGGCGAAGTGCAACTAAGGTTCATCAAGGACGGCCATACTGGCGTGTATATCGAGAGCCAGATCGGCGCGGATACGACTTGGGATTATCTGGCGATCGATACGACCAGTCCCTACAACGACAGCCGCCCGCTGCGCACCCCCGGCCAGCCGGAAAAACGCCGCTACCGCATGTGTTTCTGGGACGGCACACCGACGAATAACTGGACGAACATCGTCGAGGTGACCTTCGGCGGGTGAGGATAGCGATCAAACCATTCACAAGACCGGCGATTCACTTGGATCGCCGGTCTTTTTTTGTGGATGAAGGCAGGGACCTTTGTCCCAAAGCTCCATATCAGACAGTCCAATCTCCCTTTCACCACCCAAACGGGAAACTTGCCGGCAGATACCTAACCTAGCTGTTAAGTATAAGTGGCATAAGTGGGGAGCTATTACTTTCCAAAGCAGAACTAAGTTTTATTGAGTTGGCCGAACATTAATGAGTTGACCCCGCTAGCGTTGTTGTATTTATACACGCGCGTCAGTGGGAAACCCGGCTCACTGTAAAAACCCTCCTCACATAGTAAAATTATGAAAACAATCAAATCATTCGGCATTTTCGCCGCTACCCTCGTGGCCACTGCGTCACTCACCAACGCCGCCGCGTTTGTAAACGGCGACTTTGAATTACCAAACCTCGGCACCAATGGGTTCACACCTGCTGGCAACAATGATTCCACCACCATCACTGGATGGACCGCATTCACATCCGGAGCGGGTGCGAACGCGGTTTATCTCGCGTCGGTGCCAGCCCCGTTCATCCCCACACCGACCACCGGCGCGCAAATAGTTGTGTTCAACACCGATGATCTGGGCGGCACTTGTAGCTTGGTCCAAACATTCGATACGATTGCAGGCCAAAGTTACACAGTCGGCTTCGATCTGGGTCGCGAAATTGATATCAACGATCCCTCCAGCACTGGCCAGGCAATCACCGTCGCTGTGACAGGAACAGCACCAACATTAGTTGCTGCCCCTGACATCATGACAGCGTTTACCTATTCCTTTGTTGCTACCGGCACATCGTCCACGCTTACTTTCTCCCGCGTTGCAGGGATAGGTGAAGATGGTAACCGTAGCCCCGCGCTTGATAGCGTTACTGTCACTGCCGTTCCAGAACCAACGGCAGCCCTCCTCGGCTCCTTTGGCGCACTCGCTCTCCTTCGCCGCCGCCGCAGCTAGACTGCGAATAGCGATCAAACCATTCACAGGACCGGCGATCTACATTGGATCGCCGGTCTTTTTTGTGGATTTAGGCAGGGACCTTTGTGCCGAAGCCCGCCGCAGGCGATCCATGATGGCAACGCCCAAGCCCGTCTCGCTGACCGGCTCGGCAATGATTTCATCCAGCTCCATTTCATCCATTTCCCGCATCGCGTAAAACAGCCGGATCGCCGCCTCGGCAAGCTTGCCGCTGCCGGGGCTGAGGGCGATGACGACTTCCCAGCCGTGCCTGCGCACGAATTCCCCGCCATCCTCCCCGGTGTAGCTGAGCAGGCCATAGCGTTTCCCCTCCTCCGGCACGAAATCCTCCGGCCTCCCGATCAGGCGGAACGGCGTGCGCGGCGCGTAATGGCTTTCCAATTGGCCCGGGGCCAGCAGCTTTTCCCCCGGCAACACCTTCTCCACCTTGCCGAACTCCTGGAGCTGCTCCCTGGTGACCGGCCCCGCGCGGTGGATGTAAAAGAGCGGTTTTTTCCCCACCCGCGCCTCGATGCGGATGATCGTGCTCTCCAGCCCCTCCGCGCAGGCCCCGGCATCGATGATCAGCGGAATCCGGCCACCCAGCTCCTTCATCACCGCCGCCGCGGAAGTCGGGGAAATCCGGCCGAAGCGGTTCGCGCTCGGGGCGGCAATCGGGTTGCCCAGCGCCTGGTTGATCGCCCGGAACAGCGGATGCGCGCTCTGCCGGACCGCTACCGTCAGCAGGCCGCCGGTCACCAGATCGGGCACTTCCGGCTGCTTCGGCAAAATGATCGTCAGCGGCCCGGGCCAGAATTGCCGCGCCAGCTGGTTCACCGTTTCCTGAATCTCCTCCGGCACCACCGCCACCCTTTTCAGATCCTTGAACGAGGCGATGTGAACGATCAGCGGATCGAACTCCGGCCGCTCCTTGGCCGCGAAAATCTTCGCCACCGCCGCCGGGTTGAACGCATCGGCGGCCAGGCCATACACCGTTTCCGTCGGCAGGGCGACGATATCGCCGCGTTGCAGGAGGGCGACCGCCGCGTCCCGCGCTTCCATCATGCCGTCGTCCGTCGCCTCGATAGTTTTCGTCTCACACACGCCGCATCATTGGAAAGGCGCCGCCGGCTTTCAAGCTTCTTGGATCAGTCCCTCCGCCGTTTCCCGCTTCAGCCGCAACTGCCCGCAGGCGGCATCGATATCATGGCCTTTCTCAATCCGCAGGGTCGCCATCACTCCGGCGTCTTTGAGCACTTCCTGAAAGGCCCGGCAATGGGAAATCGCCGGCCGTTTCCACTCCAGACCCTCGACGGTATTGTACGGAATCAGGTTCACCTTGGCGCGGATGCCGCGGGCGTGCCGCGCGAGAATCCCCGCCTGCTCCAGCGAGTCATTGACCCCCTGGATTAAAATATATTCCAGCGTGAGCTTCTGCTTTTTCCCGGCGTTCCAATCATCGAGCGCCGCCATCAGCTCGGCCACCGGATATTTTTTGTTCACCGGCATGATCCGGTCCCGCACCTCATCGGTGGCGCCGTGAAATGAAATCGCCAGGCGGATCTGCTGGGGATGATCGGCGAGTTCCCTGATCTGCGGCACCAGCCCGGAGGTGGAAATGGTCAAATGCCGCGCACCCAGATGCAGGGTCTCCGGCCCGGTGATGAGCGCGATGGCCGCCATCAGGTTTTTGAAATTCGCCAGGGGCTCGCCCATGCCCATGAAAACCAGGCTGTCCACCCGCTCCCCCGCAATCTGTTCCGCCGCCAGCACTTGCCCGGCAATTTCCGCTGGATCGAGATTCCGCGCGAAGCCGGCGAGGCCGGAGGCGCAGAATTTGCAGCCATAGGCGCAACCCACCTGCGAGGAAACACACAGCGTCCGGCGATCCGATTTCTCGCCATAGAGCGCCGGGTTCGCGGGGATGAGCACGGACTCCACGTAGCGGCCGTCATGTAGCTTGAAGAGGAATTTCCGCGTCGTGTCCGCGCTGCCCTGGGTCTGGGAATGGGTCAGCGCGGAGAGCCGGAAAGACGCCGCCAGCTTTTCCCGCAACGCCGCCGGAAGATTGGTCATCGCATCGAAGGAAACGACCTTCTTTTTCCACACCCACTCGAGAATCTGCTTCGCCCGGAACGATGGCTCGCCTTGCTCATGAAGCCACAGCGAGAGGGCTTCGGGCGATTGGCCGGGCAGTGCGGGGAGCGTCATCAAGGAAGTGGATGGATCGTCGCGCGCGGATCAGTCGGAGAAAATGAAGTCCACGCCCTTGCGGGAATAGGCCTTGGCGATTTCCTTTTCAAGCTCCGGATAAGTCTGGCCGTCGAGCAGGACATCGATCGCCGCCTGGCCCTGCTTGCCCGCTTTGATAGCTTGGAGGAATTTCTTGATCCGCGCGCCATCTTCATTGCGATCCAGGTGGAAAAAATAATTCGTGATCAGCAAGCCGCAGCCGTAGTTAAGCTGGGGCTCTGCGGTAAAGGAGGCATATTCCATGAGCATGAATTTCTCCAAACTGCCGAGGTTGATCTCCGTCCCAAGTCCCCGCCCGCCGGTGTTTTCCTTTCCGTAGGCGGTCGCATACGCCACGAGTGCCTTGAAATTGTTCCGCACATTGAAGGAACCGCTGCGGTAGGGGGTGACCGCGACGTATTCCGCCAGTCCCTCGGTGAACCACCCCATCGCGCCGGGAGAGTAGTATGCGTCCGGCGTGAGCTGGTGCACGAGTTCGTGAGGCAGTGTCTTGCTCGATTTATCCCGATCCAGCATGTATCCGCTACCCACTTTCTGAACGCCAATGCTGGTCAGCGGCACCATCACGATATTCTGGCCGCCTATGAAAACGCCCGCACTGGCCGGCGGGCCGCCTGCCGCGATGTAATCGGCTTTGTTTTCAAAAAGGATAATCTGATATTTCCCATCCGTCTGCTTCCCGCCATGGATCGACAGCGGCAGCTCGCGGACAAAGCGATGCGTTGCCTCGAACATCACGGCTAAACCTTTCACCACGCTTTTCGAAAGCCGCACATCGCAATTGAAGCGATAATGCGCCGACTCATAGACGAACTTTTTCTCCCCGGCATCCTCGATCATGGTGGTGATCTCCGGGTCGCCTTCAAAGCTGACGCGCTCCGGCCAGGCGGCATCGAAATTGTCTTCCGGGGCATCCGGTGTAGTCTGCCCACCCGCCGTTTCCGCCGGAGCCTCGTCATGCCCGTCCAGCCCGAACTTCTCGATAAAAGCCTGATCGACCTTTGACAGCTTTGCCAATGGGAAGGGTGACTCCCGCCCGTCTGCCAGCAAAAGTATGGCGCAGTTGTTTTCCACTTTCAGCAGAACCGCCTTGGTGCTGCGGCCCCGATCATCCGTCCAGACGCGCTCCAGATGATGCGCCATGGCACTCGCAGCGATTGCAAAAAGAAGGAATAACACCCGGATAATCATAGACTGGCCGGAGAACCTGATCCGTATTGATCAAAAAGTCGAACCCCTAAATCGACGGCGGTAATATCAAAAATTCATTGCAGGCTGGAATCCAATCGTCACATTGATGTCTGAAGCCCATGAAACGCAGAAACCTTTTCACCATGATCCCCGCCGCCTCCGTCCTCCTCTCCCTCAGGTCGAAGGGCGCTCCCATTACAGAAGCAGCCATCACCGCCGCCGGCTTCGGAATCTCAGTCCAGTGTTGGAGTTTTAAAGAGTTCACTCTCTTTGAAGCGATCGAAATGGCAGCCGGGGCTGGTGTGGGCGGCGTCGAGCTTTTTCCCGACCAGAAGATCGGTGGCGATCATGGCGATGCGAAAATCGGGCCCGGCATGGAGGACAAACATTTTGAAGCGGTCGCTGCGAAGCTCAAGGAACATGGCCTCGTCGCCTACAATTATGGTGTCGTCGCCATATCCAAGGATGAGGCGGAAGCCCGCAAGACCTTCGAGTTTGCCAAGCGCTTCGGGATGTATGGAGTCACCACCGAGTCATTGGAAGCACTCGATGTGATCGAGAAACTTGCCAAGGAATACGATCTCAAGGTCTGCTTCCACAACCATCCCAAGCCTACCGCCCTCTGGAATCCGGAAACAGTTTCCAAAGCCATCGAAGGCCGCCATCCTAATCTCGGCTATTGCGCCGACCTCGGCCACTGGGCCACCTCCGGCCTCGACCCCCTTGAAGTCATCAAAAAGAATGCCTCCCGCATTCACGCGTTTCACCTGAAAGATCGCGAGAAAATCGGCGAGTGGTCCCATGACCGTCCTTTCGGCACGGGCATCATTGATCTGGTCGCCATTCTCGATGAGGTTCGCAAACATAAATTCGCCGGTAACGTTTCCATCGAATACGAACACAACTGGAAGACCAACCAATGTGAAGTCGCTCAATGCGCCGGATATCTCAAAGGCTACGCGAAATCGAAGGCCTGAAGCACGCTTTATAGGTCGCTGATCTCTTTCCAAAGCATCTTCTCCGCTTCGAACACAAACTTTCCTCTGAACCTTTTCCCAGCCAACACCAAGGGTAGCCAATGGCTATCATCCTCCCACATTCGCGCGTAGGGAATTTCGTCCACACCTACCCAGAGAGGCACCGCCTCGTCCGTTTCCGTGGGGGTTCCCTCGAACTCACTTGCCAGAAAGACATGGCACAGGATACTCGGATAGTCCGACATTTCGAACCATAGCTCCCCGACTTTCCTCGCGTCCTTCACGGAAATAAGCAGCTCCTCCTCCGTTTCCCGCACCGCGCAGGCCAGTGGCGTCTCGTCCGCTTCAATCTTGCCACCCGGCCCGTTCACTTTTCCCGCCCCATGGCCCCGTTTTTTCTCGATCAAGAGAATTTCGCCGCCCCGCACGACGAAAAGTAACGTCGCTTTGATTTCCGCGCCCCAATTATCCCAATCCACTCGGTTCACGAATGGATGGTAGGAACGTGACCGGCAAAATGTCGAGTTCGTTGCCTCGGAATGGATATTCGCATCTAATTAAAGCAATCTTAACTATTATCCGCACATTCCCGTTAAAGTTTTAGAGCTGCATTTAGCAAAATTCACCCAACCAATTGGCTTAAGATAAACAGTTTATAATTTCATTTTGAACTGTGATTGTTATCCGGACTATCAACTACTCAAAATTATTGTAGAAAAATCTCGCAATTAATTCCTTTTTAGGAAGACTTTCAACGTTCGCTAAGAACTTCCCCCCATGAAAACAATCGCAACTATTGCGGCTATTTGCGCCGCCTTGTCTGGTCTTGCTCATTCCCAGACTTTCATCACGCAAACGCTGAATTTCAGCGGAGTGCCTGACTTCAGTGCCCCCCTCCTGTTCAACAAATATAACGGCAATGTTGCTGACCTGTTGAATGTAGAGGTGCAGTATTCCCTCACCATTGACGGTGGCCGGTTTATTGTCGATAACGACTCCAATACCGCTGCGAACGTCACTGTGAACTTCGGTGCCGAGTTGGACGCGACCTCATCGGATGTGAACCTCCTCAACTCATCGTTTAACCCGATCATTAACGATGTCAGCTCGGTGAATTCCCAAACTTTCAATCTCGCTGCAAACGTTGGAGACGGCCTCAACGATTACGATCCCACCGGACCCGATGGTGGCGCCCTCAATGGAACGACCCAGACAAGCAGCGGCGGCGACGACGTAAACTCAATGTTCTTTAGCCAATATGTCGGCCCGGGAACTTACACGATCACTGCCAAGTCTTCACAAATTGGTAGCCTCAGCTTCAATAGCGGAATCGAAACCGCCACCACCCCGGTCACGGCAAACGGAACCATCACCGTCATTTACACGGTGGTACCCGAGCCTAGTACGGCGATTCTTTCCGGTCTGGCAGTACTTGGCTTGGCCACCCGCCGTCGGCGTGCGTAGTTGCTGGAAAAATTTTCCTTAAATCCGTGATACGCCAGTTATCACGGATTTTTTTTGTGTCCATATAAAACTGGCTCAGGCCCGATCCAGCTGTCCCGCAAAAAATCACTCCTTGCAACTGGTCCGTTCTACGACTAAGAGGTGCAAGGTTTCCGTGCCAGACATAACCCAATTCACGTCTGCCCGCATCCCAGCAACCCGCATAACATGTTCCGCATACCTTTCGACCGCGTCAACTGGATCACTTCCAGCTTCCTAATCGGCACAGCCCTCATCGCAATCATCGGCGCTCCGATTTATTTTTTCCACTACGGCATCGATTGGTTCCAGTTCGGCATGTTCTTCTTCTATCTGTGCGCCACGATGATGAGCATCACCGTTGGCTACCACAGGCTTTTTTCCCATCTTGCCTTTAAGGCAAAAACTCCGGTGAAATTCTTCACCCTGATCTTCGGTGCCTGTGCCTTTGAAAACTCTTGCCTCAACTGGTCTTCCGATCATCGCCGCCATCACAAACACGTCGATCACGACGAAGACCCCTACGACATCTCCAAAGGTTTTTTCTGGGCGCACATCGGCTGGCTCCTGTTCAAGCTCGACCCCGAGCCGCCAATGGACAACGTTGCCGACCTGCGCAAGGACAAGCTCGTGATGTGGCAGCACAAATACACTCACTGGATTGGCTTGTTCGTCGGCCTGATTCTTCCCGCAGCCATCGGCTACGGCTGGAACACCATGTTTGGCCTCGATCCTGTTCAAGGAGCACTCGGCGGATTCCTCATCGCCGGGGTGACGCGTATTGTAATCGCCCAGCACTGCACCTTTTTCATCAACTCCCTTTGCCATACGGTCGGCAGCCAGCCCTATTCAAACAAGCACAGCGCCCGTGACAGCGCCGTCATGGCTTTCCTCACTTTTGGTGAAGGCTACCATAACTACCACCACGAGTTCCAACACGACTACCGCAACGGCGTCAAACCATGGCAGTGGGATCCTTCAAAATGGACCATCTGGACACTCTCCAAACTGGGCCTAGTCGAAGGTCTCCGCCGCGTCCCCGACAGCAAGATTCTGCTTGCGGAAATGGGCGAAGCCCGTCGCCGTGCCGAAGACCGTATCCACCAAATCAAGTCTGTCGGTCCGGGCTATTGCCAACGCACCGCCGATCTGCTTTCAAAAGTCGCTGAGCAACTGGCGGCAAATTATCACGAGCTTGAACAAGCCGTCACTGATCGGGTCCAGCTTTCGCGTGAAGTTCTCCAGGATTGGCAAAATGAAACCCGCGCACTCATGCGCCAGCTCTCCCGAATCACCATGCCAGCCATGGCGTGAGCCAACCAAACATTCCGATATAGAAAAGAAGGCCGTAATGCCTTCTTTTTTGTTTTGGTCATTCCTGATTCCGGACTAACTCATGCTTGGGCCCCTGCATTCATCTCATGAGCAACATTCTGGTCAAAGCCGCGATAAGAACCCGCTTCCTGCTCACCACCCGTGAGGCCGCCAATAAGCAGTCGAGCGAAACCTTACAGGCATACCTCAAGTTCGCCCAAATGATCGATGCGGAAAGCGGCATGAAACCCATCACCGTTCCTTCCATGATCGGGGTCGATGAAGACATGCGCACTTGGTCGTTTTTCATGATCCTTAGTCACAATGCCATTGTGAACACCGCCATCTCCTCAACGATCACGCGCCTCGCTCTCGGCGAACCACCTCCCGCTGAAAAATTTGATCCTAAAACCGACGTCATGCCCGCCGCAGGATGCGGAATCGAGCAGGTCGATGTTTTTGTAAATTCCGTTTCCAATCACCTGAAATCCATCGCCACTCTCGGGCAACTGCGTGGCACGGAAACCACCCCCCATCCTCTTTTCGGCAACTTCGACGCCCACAAATGGAATTGCATGTTCGCTTTCCACATGCGGGTCCATCTCAAGCAAACCGCTTTTGTTGCCAACGCACTTCGCAGGATAAAAGCCTGACTCAATGTCCCAGATTCGAAATCGTCTGGAAAATGGCAGTGATCATCAGGTAGGCAAACGATCCGATGAGCAGCGCCATCATGATCAGCACGCTGGGCATGATCAGCGCCATAATCCGCTGGAGATCCTTATCCAGTTCCTTATCGTAACGCTCCGCCGCGCGGCGTAGGGATTGGTCGATTTTACCGGTTTGCTCTCCCACGGAAATCATGTCGATCAGCAAGGGCGGAAAAGTCCCGCTGCGGATCATCGCCTTGGAGAATGCCCGGCCATCCCCAACCTGATCGATTACCTGATTCAGCTGTCCGCGTAGGGATAGGTTCTGCGTCGCGTCCCGCGAGAGTTCCAAAGCCCGCAGCAACGGCAAACCGTTCCCAACAAGATTCGCCATTGTTTCCAAAAACTGCACGTAAAAGCGCGATGAAATCACCGAGCCAACCATCGGCATGTTGAGCTTCATGTGATCCCACTTCGGCTTGTTGGCCTCGTTGTCCTTCCAGGCTTTGAAAAACAAAAACCCGCCAATCAGGCTTAGCGTGATCACTATCCACCAGCTCTTCACGAAATCGGCAAAGCCCATCATCATCGAAATGGCGAATGGAATTTTCCCGCCGGGCGTGCTTTTGATCAGCTCGGTAAGCTGCGGGATCAGCGTGGTCACAAAAACCACCCCAACGCCAATCCCTACCAGAATCAGGAAAGCGGGGTAAATCATCGCCAGGATCAACCGGCTCTGTAGCTCTGCCAGCGTTTTCAAGTAATGCGCCTGACGTTTCAGGATCGTATCAAGCGCACCCGAAGCCTCACCCGCCGCCGCCAATGAACAATACAAAGGCCCGAAACTCGGACTCACTTTTTTCAGCGCGACCGAGAAATTCACACCGTCGCGGACGATCGTGCGGATGCGCTGGGAAACCGCTTTCAGGCTCCCCAGCTCCTGTCGGTTTTCCATCGATTTCAGCGCTGGCTCAAGCTGCAAACCCGCCCCCAGCATGTCCGACAGCTCTTCCGTAAAAAGGATCACCTCCGCACGCTTCAGCTTCAGTGGCCCGTCAGGAATTTCTTCGGCTTTCTCGTCCGTGCCCTCCTTGCGTTTGGAACTTACGAATTCCTTTTTTTTCTTTAAGGATTTTACCGGCGTTGCCTTCGCCGATTCCTTCAAATTCACCGGCTGCAAACCGCGCTTGTCCAATACCCGCAAAGCCTCGGGACGATCGGACGCTTCGATCTCTCCGGTCGCGACCGCGCCATTTGTGCTAAGCGCTTTGTAAGAAAAATTGGGCATGCAATAGAATGCTCTATTAAAATTCCAGGACTCTAATCCGCCCCGCCGATGTCTGATGAAGTCACGGAAATGACTTCCTCAATCGTCGTTTCCCCCTGCATGACCTTGTGCCAGCCATAGTTGCGCATGGGGACATAACCATCTTTCAAGGCCTGCACTTTCATCTCGGCCTGCGGTCTTGAATGGGCGACAAGTTCCTGCATCTGTTGGGTGAGGACCACGACTTCGTAGATCGCCAGGCGACCGGAAAAGCCTGTCAAGCGGCAGCGGTCGCAGCCTTGGGGATTGTAGACTTGGCCGAGGAGATCGAGTGGAATGCCAAAGTCCAACTTGTCTGTATCGGTAACTTCCCGCGGAGTTTTGCAATGCGGGCAGAGGCGGCGGACGAGTCGTTGGGCGAGGAATGCACGGACAGCGGCGGAAACCAGGAATGGCTCGACTCCCATATCGACGAGGCGGGAAATGCCGCCCATGGCGTCGTTGGTGTGGAGAGTGGAGAAAACCAGGTGTCCGGTCAGGGAGGCGCGAATGGCGATTTCCGCCGTCTCCAAATCCCGAATTTCCCCGATCATCACTATGTTCGGATCCGCGCGGAGAATGGAGCGCAGGGCCGTGGCGAAAGTCAGCCCGATCTCTGTTTTCACCGCGATCTGCATCACTCCGGAAAGTTTGTTTTCCACCGGATCCTCAACGGTGACAATGCGCCTCTCAGGGCTGTTCACTTCGCTGAGAAATGAATACAAGCTGGTGGATTTTCCCGATCCGGTCGGGCCGGTGATCAGAATAATGCCGTTCGGCAAGTGGAGGAGGGATTCGATTCTCTTCCGCACGAAAGGCTCCATCGCCAATTTCGCGAGATTGAATTTTTCCTGGTTGAGGAGACGCAGGGAAACGCTTTCTCCCTCCACGGTGGGCACGGTGGCGACACGGACATCGATGGTCTGGCCTTCGAATTGAAGGTTGATCCGACCATCCTGGGGAATGCGGCGCTCGGCGATGTCGAGGCGGGCCATGATTTTCAACCGTGCGATGACCGAGCTTTGTAGGGCCTTGATATTTTCCGGCACGGCGATCTCCAGAAGGCGGCCATCGATGCGATAGCGAATGCGGAGGTTGCTGGCGAGCGGCTCGACATGAATATCGGTCGCGCGCTGGTCGAGGGCTTCCCGAATGATCTGGTTGACAAACTTGACCACGCTGGCCTCTTCGTCCTCATCGGCATCGATCACGTTGGCCTCGTCTTCGGAATCGGAAAGCTGATCGTAATCGAGATCACGACCCTCCAGAATCTGCTCGAAGGTATCCGCGCCAACCCCGTAAAGCCTGCGCAGTGCTTCGTGAATCCGTTTCCGTGAAGCCATGCACCACTCGAAAGGCACCGCCAGCTCCTGCGCGGCAGCTTGATGCGCAACGAGATTGAAGGGATCGAATGTGGCTAAAAGCAGTTTCCTCTGCGCTCCCTCGCCCTCGATTGCAACCGGCAGCAAACGATGCCTCAAAGCAATCCGCGGTCCGCACGCCTCACGCAACGGCAGTGTGTTTTCATCCATCGGGATGTTCGCCAGCCAGGGCAAATCAAGGTCATGGGCCAGTTCGCGCAGGTAGCTTTCCTCATCGACCACGCCAGCGTCCAATAAATCGTCGATCGGCGAGCGCTGACGCTGTGCCGCATCTTTCAGCAACTCGCTGACCGCCGGCAAATTTTCGCATCCCGATCTCCGGGCAGGTTCAAGTAAAAGCTGGCTCATCCGTTCGCGGGCAGTCTCACTTTAATGCCCCCGGATGGCAACCTTGTCGGTGAAATCATGGCCGGTACCTGAAAATTCCCTTTTGCGATGGCCGCATCTTCGTGGAAGAAGACGGCTTCATGGGCTTCTGGATCATCCTGGCCATCGCCACGGTTTCCGCCGCGGCGGTCTTCGCCACCTCGCGCTGGATGAAATGGTGAAGCGCTCCCCGGTCGGCAAACAGCGCCACTACTTCCTACAGCAACCATACCAACCGATTCCGTCCGACATTTTCACCCCTTGACAAGACAGGCTATTTTTTAAAAAATTCATGGCATTGGGTATGCTATGATTTCAGATCATTGTTTCAGACCTCTATAAGGCTTGTACTTAAAATTGCTTATGAACTTCTTGTTTCACAATTACTGCTTAATCTTTGTCGCCAGCCTATTGACGGGATATGCAAATGCTTCCTCGGTCTTTTCATCTGCATTCGTAGGCGAAGGAAATCAGATGCTTAGCAACATTTTAGGCACTTCTGATAGTAGCACGACACCTTTTGAGGTCGTGGAGGGCGAGGGAGGATCCACTCACAATCTGGATAGCGTAGGCGGATCGGGAGATCTCATTTTCGATGCGCAGGCCACCGCATCCGCCTCCTACGGCTCTCTCCGGGCATCCGCCTCGGGATCTATCACCAATTCATTTTTCGACCCGAATTACGATTTTGATGCAGGCACTGGAGTGCCTATCGCTTTCTATTCCCAAGGCAGCGCCCGCTTTAGTCAGACCCTGCAATACGGCGGCACCGCTGTTAACTACACCTCCACCTACATTCTGCGGCTCACCGGCTCGATTATTGGAGGAGCCAGGGCGGCTGTGATTATTGATTTAACCCACGGTTCGGAGCCAGCGCAATCCTGGACCTACGACGCGGTGGGCGATTACGACCTCGCCTTGTTTTCCCAGGCTTACATCCACGGCGGGGCACCGCAGGAGTTTCAGCTTAGCATTAACACTCTCTACTCTTTCGACACCGACACGCTGGCACCGGGCGGAGATTTCACCGGATCGGCTGATTTTGGAAATACCTTGGAAGTCGTCGGAATCGATTTGCGCGACGAACTCGGCAAGCTCCAGGAGCTAGGAACGATCACCAGCGATTCCGGCCAAGTCTTCACGATCACCGGCGTGCCCGAACCTTCTTCAGCAATTCTTATTTTGATGGCCTGCGGCGTTGCAAGCACGTGGAGGTATCGCCTGAATCAAACGGGTCGTATTGCTGCGTAGATGCCAGCTTGGCAAAGTTGCCAATCTTCCTTCTGGAGAAGGCCCTGATACACTGCGTCCACGCATGAAAATTCTCTGGATCCTCCTCTTGCTTTTGGCGGGTCGCCTTCCAGGGCAATCTTTCATCGATGCTCGCGATCATGGCTGCCAAGCCGACTACCGGAAAATCGACTGCTCCATCGCAATTGACGGGCGCGTCACCCGCCTCGGGGGTGCACCTTTTACGGCGGACGATATTGGCAAAATCCTCATCATTGACCGTGCCCGCGTCTGGCCGGAGTATTCGCTGGACCCCGTGCCGCTGAATGCCCGTATCACTGCCGTGGAAGCGGGTGTTGCCGCAGTAGAGAACATCGATGGCAGGAGTCGCGGCCACCTGGTGGCGAATCCACGAAGCACGGCGGAATTTTTCACAGACAATACGGACGCCATCGCGAGGGCGCTCGCGGCACAAATCTCAGCAAAGCTTTCCCACGTTCAATTGCCCGCTGGCGGCGTTATCGGCCTTTGCCCCATGGCTTCGCAAACCTGGGCCGCCAATCCTGTTTATGACCACCACACCGGGACAAAGGCGGTTTTTATCATGGGCGATGGCGCGGTTCTAAAAGGACATGGGAAAAAGAAAACGCGCCTTCAACTGGCCTACTTCGGTGAGTTCAATCCAATCCGCGAAGCACCTTGGCACAGCAGCCCCGTCCTTTTCATGTTCGAACCGGTCGAAAACCGGATCACCAAGGGCGAAATCGCTTCCTTCTCTGTCGGATTCCCCTTTTCGCCCGTCGTGCAGTCGGGCTACACCTTCATTGCGGATGGCTGGAATGTCAGTCCGGCGCGACACGCGCTTCAGATCGGCATCCGCAACATCGCCACCGTCAATCCACAGCGCAACACGGTTTCCATCAACTCCTCTCAGGGCGGGATTTACGACGCGAACAACGCGTTGCTGGCGGAGTCCACATACACCATCGAAAACTGTGAGTTCGAGACCGCCGGGGGCAGTTTCAAGAATCAGAATCTGCTCAAATCCGGCCAGCGCGGCGGCAAAACGGTCCATTTCACCAATGTGACCGTCCACGGCGGCGGCAACATCATCACGCGCCATTATTTGGACGCCGCCTCGCTGCAAAAAACAGGCGGTGACCTGTTTCTGAGTGTGGAGCAGAAGGATTTCACCTGGAAAAACTTCAATGCGCACAGCGACCAGAGCGAGGGAGCGTTCAACCCCAATTGCCTTGTGCGAAAAGCCCATAAGGCCGTCATCCACTCTCTCGCTCACACGACCAACGGAGTCTTCCAGATCACGGTCGATGCCCCCGCTCCCGTTACCAAAACGGGGCTGAGCCTGCTTATCAACTTCGGCTTGGGCGACCGGCAGATCTATCTTGAGGGCGCAGCCTCTCTCATTGCTGGCAGCCCGGTGATCTCGGCGCGACTGGACCACGCCGCGCTCAACTCCGAGCAAACCGCCGCGCTGATTGGGGCGGAAATCCGCGTTTATTATGAGGAAACCCTCGTCAGGGCGGTTTACGCTCCTGACAGCGTTAGGCGCATCAAACTCGATCCCGCCGCCGGCCAGGATGTCACACTGCTGGGCCAGTCCGGCCTGGATGTGACGGTCAACTACGAAGGCGCGCGCGGGGCTTTCGGACACACGTTTTACATCGGCCACAACGTCGGTTTTTACGTCAAGGGTTTGCAAATCCACGACTGCGCCAAGCGCAGTTTCCGTGTCAGTGCCGGCGGTTCGGAAGGTGCGGACGGTGCTCACGAGCTGACCGATTATCAAGTGCACCCCGCGCGCGGGATGGCGGCGTTTTGCAACCGCACCACCGTTTTCACAGCGGCGGAGGAGTTCGGCGGGCTGCTCAAACTGCGGCGCAGCAAGGCCTCCAGTGTTTATAGCGTGGTTTTAGACATGGATGAAGGCTCCACTTACGTAGCGCAGGGCGGAATCTACGGGCCTTCGATCATTCGGAACTCTGCCGTTTACGGCAGTCATTATGGCGGCGGCAGGACGGTCATTGAAAACTCCAAAGTGGGGTTGCGCCTGGCGCGAATCGCGCCGGACGGGAATCAATTTGCCAACAACGGTGTTGTGGATGAAAGCACACCGCATTTGTCGCTTGGCAATTGCCAAGGCGAGCTCTCCTTTCAAAACGGCGTGGTGGAAGCTGTGAAAAGCCAGCTGCAACTCGGGTTCATGGGCGAGGCCGTGCAGTATGATCAATGGAAAACCGCCATCCGCGGAACATACCGGGATTGTGAATTCACCGGGCCGGTGAAAGGGCTGGATACCTTCACGCCTGAACAACGCGCTGACTTTGAGACGCGCCAGAAGTAGGTGATTCCACGTG
>JACMMB010000355.1 GCA_014379305.1 Akkermansiaceae bacterium | reverse complement strand
TTAGTCCAGCTCATACCGCGCGCAAGCGGGACTCTTCAAATCCCCGCCGATTACTTTCAACTCGACCCGGCCCCGATCCCGCTTTTTTCTCTTCACGCCGCAAGTCCTCCTCAATTTTCAACGCTATGATTCTTCCTATCGTCCAATACGGCGATCCCATCCTGCGCCTCCAGTGTCGCCCGGTTGAAACAATCGATGTGGCAACCCACGCCTTGGTCGCCGACATGCTAGAGACCATGACCGGCGCGAATGGCGTCGGTCTCGCCGCACCGCAGATCGGGGTGGACCTCCAGCTTGCTGTCATCGACGTCTCGCATGATCCGGAATGCGTTTCCTATCTCCATGTAAATGGCAAGGCGGCTGAAATTGCCGATATCATGCCCTTGGTCTTTATCAATCCGTCACTTGAATTCAGTCAGGAAAAAGAGTTTGCCTTCGAAGGCTGCCTCAGCATCCAGGGCATCCGTTGTGAAGTCCGCCGCCCGGCTGAAATCAAAGCCACCCTTCCCCAGCTCGACGGCAGCACCTTGGTGATCGAGACCGATGGCCTCCTTGCCCGCGCGCTCCAGCACGAGATCGACCACCTCAACGGCATCCTCTTCGTGGATCGCCTTTCCGCGGTTGGTAAAGTCAGTGTGAAAAACCGACTCAAGCGATTGCTCTCCGGTCCAGAAAACCCTGGTTGAAGACCGGTTCTACTGATCATTTTTCCGTAAAAATTTGGGAATAACCGCCCCGCCCTGATTTTTTTTAAAAAATCATCTAAATTTACTCGACATTACGGCTTGGTAAAGTGTATCGGTTTTCCCGCAAAGAAATCGCAATCCCCTACCCCCAAACAAAATGAGCACAACACGAGGAATCTTCGAAACTTTTCCTAATCAAGCTGCCACTTCCGCTTCCCCGCAGCCACCCGCAGCCTCGCCGTTTGCTATTGCAAGCGATAATGGTTCCCATCCCGCTCCAAGTCCGTTTGCGGCCGCGCCCCCGGCACCGGTAAAGAAAGAAGCGCTTTTCGCCGTCGTGCAGGAAGATGCCATTCCCGATGACGCAAAGGCCTTGCGTCTCCCCGACCGTCGCAAAGCGCCTGAATCTCCCTTCCAAATTTCCGAGCCACAAGGCTT
This sequence comes from Akkermansiaceae bacterium, assembly GCA_014379305.1. GTDB lineage: Bacteria > Verrucomicrobiota > Verrucomicrobiia > Verrucomicrobiales > Akkermansiaceae > Luteolibacter. The sequence continues at coordinate 3,887 of JACMMB010000355.1, read as the reverse complement.
TGGCTTCGAAGCACCTCCGCAAGCGCTCAAAGCCAATCCTTTTGAAGCTCCACGACCTGTCCCGCCGATCCAGCATCAGCCACCCGCACCATCGCCATTTTCCATCGAGAAGCCACCTGCCCCCGCTGCGCACAATCCGGCACCAAATGCTTTCGGCGGTTGGCCCCAGGCCGAGGCAGGTCCATTCCATGCTCCCGCCATGGAAGCTCCTCCATCCCTTGTTGCCGCGGAGCCTTCAGCTTTCTCACATGCCCCCGCGCCGGCTCCTCAAATAGCACCGCCACCCATCGCCGCCAATCCATCGAACTCGGATTCCTACTCCATCAAGCAACTCGAGCTCCGCGCCATCTTCGGTGTGGATCGCGAAATGACCCATGAGGAAATCGTTCAGCGCGCTCGCTCGCTTCCCGGCATTCGCCAGATCGCCCGCGTCAGCGAGCAGGACATCGCCGCCGTGGATGCCCTGAAGTTGGTCATTTCCAACCTCGGCTTCGGCAGCAGCCCGATCAAACTTTACTCCGGCTCGGTCCCGATCGAGTTCATCCGCGAGGGCCGCACCCTGCTCGCCGTCCAGACCGATGGCGGCTTCGCCCCGGGCGTCCGTGAAACCCTGATGATTGTCGCCCGCGAACTCACACGATAATTCGCTGCACAAATTGGGGGTTTCCGAACCGCCCATTCAGAACAAGCTCCCGGCCAAAGCCAGCACTTCCGCAAACGGCAGGTCGGCAAAGAGTCCGTAGGCGTCATGTCGGTATAGCCGCGCACGCATCGTCGCAGGGCTCGACATCCCGCAGAGAAACCGCGCCATCTGCCGCGCCGTAGAGAGCGCCGCGTGCTTCTCGTCGTGCAGCAACCTCATTTGCCCAAGCTCCAAGTCTGTTACCCGCCGCGGTTTCGCAGCCCTCAGCTTCACCGGACCAATCCCACGGCAGCGATCACAGTGCCCGCAGGGCGCATCCAGCTTCTCGCCAAAGTGCTTGAGTAAAACGCCCGTAAGACAGCTCTTGCTCCCCGCCAAAGCAAAAACCTGGTCCAGCCTCTTTAAATCATTCACCTCCCGCTGCTGGAATCCTTGTGCCATTTCCGCAATCAAGGCCCCGGCATCCTCCGCCTCTTTCTTCACCCGATAGACATGCCTCCAGCCGGATTTTTTCATCACCACATCCCCGGCTTGTTCCAAATCCTCAATCAACTTGCGCAAGGTGTCACTGGATATCCCAAGCGCCTCCGCCTTCATGCCTGTCCTCACCGTCAGCCACTTCCACTCCGCATCAAGATCGGCAAACAGCCCTTGCAGCAGCTTTTTCTCCTTCGCTCCACGCCCTGCCAACACCCGCTTCAACGGTTGCAACAGCTTCACCCGATACACCTCGAAAAAACTTCCTCCAACCTCCAGAATCCCCGCCATTTCCAGATACGCAAACATCGTTTCCACCACCGTCTGCCGGATATCGGATGAGGTCGAAAGCTCGTAAAACGAAACATCGAAATCCCGGCCCAGCCGCAACACCCGATCCAACAGATTCCGCACCGCCCGCTCGCCCGGGGTGTCTGAGAAAATGAAATTCTCCAGCACCGTCCGATCCTCCGCACACGCCAGCCACTCACAGACCGCCGCTTGTCCATCCCGCCCCGCCCGGCCGATCTCCTGGGTATAATTCTCCAGACTTTTGGGCGCATTGTAATGAATCACCGTGCGGATATCAGACTTATCCACGCCCATCCCGAACGCAATCGTCGCCACCACCACATCCACCGCACCGCCCATGAATTCCTCCTGGACCTCCCGTCGCAGCGCCGACCGCAAGCCCGCGTGATACGCGCGCGCGCCCAGCCCGTTTCGCCCCAGAAATGTCGCCACCTCCTCCGCCGTTTCCTGCCTCGTGACATACACCACCGCCGGTTTCCCATGCTCGCCAAGCCTAGCCAACAAAAGCTCCTTGCGCTCCCCGGACCGGCACCCCGTCACCCGCAAATCCAGATTCCGGCGATGGAAACCCAGCTTCACCACATCCCCCTTCGCCACCCGGAACTGTCGCCGGATATCGGCCTCAACCTTTCCTGTGGCGGTCGCCGTCAAAGCCAGCACCCTCGACACCTTCAAGCGCCTGCAAATCCGGGCCAGCTTCAGATAATCCGGTCGGAAATTATGTCCCCACTCGGAAATGCAATGCGCTTCATCCACCGCAATCAGCGAAATCCGCACCTCCTTGAGCTGCTTCAGAAACGCCGAATTCGCCAGCTTTTCCGGTGAAACGTAAAACAACTTCCACTCGCCCCGCCTCAATTTCTCCAACACCTCAGCATACTCCCCGGCATTCAAAGTAGAGTCCAGCCGCGCCGCCGCCACCCCCCGCGCCAACAACCCATCCACCTGATCCTTCATCAGCGCCAGCAAGGGCGAAACCACCACCGCCGTCCCCTCCAACAGCAAGGCCGGCAACTGATAACAAAGCGACTTCCCCCCACCCGTCGGAAAAATCGCCAGCGCCGCCCTCCCCGCCATCAGCACCCGGATCACCTCCTCCTGCCCCGCCCGCAAGCCGCCGAATCCAAACTTCTCCCGCAACACACTCCGCCATCCTGCTTGAAAACCCTCCTCATTCACCCCCATTTCTCTGCCATCCCAGCCCTCCCATGTCCACCCCGCACCGCCAAATCCAACCAGGTAGGAGACTGAAGCTCGACTTCAACCCATATTACCATACGGTCACCCATATGAAGACGACCCTTGACCTCCCGGTTGATCTTTTGACGTCAGCCAAAGCTCTGGCCGTCCGCCGTCGAACCACGCTGAGGGCCCTTGTCGAGCATGCCCTACGCCGTGAAATCGCGCCAGCCTCGCAGTTGGAAGCAGACACGTCCGATCTTTTTGAAGTCGGCCCGCTTGGCATCCATCGGCTGAAAAATCGGGGTGTCACCGTCACCTCCGACATGGTGTGTCAAATGATCGACAACGCCGATGAAGAAGACCTGCGTGATGTCCGTGATCAAAAAAAATCATGATCGCGCTCCTTGATGCCAAGTTTCTCATTGCTTTGGGCGATTCCGACCACGTTCACTCGAATGCCGCGCTTCGCTTCTTCGAAACCCATGCGCTCCGTACCGGCTGGGCCACCTTCCCTCTCACCGTAAACGCCTTCCTGCGAATTTTTGGCCTCGCCAACTATCCCGGTGGTCCGGGAACCACGGCAGCGGCACGTCAGGCTCTCCTGAGCATAAAAGTCAATCCCGGGCACCAATTCTGGCCCGATGACCTATCCCTCACGGATACCAAGGCCTTTCCCATCCTGCCGATCTCCACCTGCTGGGCCTTGCCGTGAAGCACCGGGGACGTCTCGCCACCTTCGACCGCCGCATCGATCAAACTCTCCTCCAAGGCGGGGCCGCAGCCTATCACGTCATTTCCTAACGCTGTTATATTCTGGCTGAGGCGAGGTTGCTTTATGGCGAACGAGACCCAAGCCGGCGCTAAAACTGTCCCAACAGCTTCGGTAGCCGTTTGACCAACCAAAGCCTCGCTCCCCCCGTCCTCAGCGCGCATTCCCAAATGGTGACGACGTGCCAGCCGAGGTGGCGGAGCGCGGTTTCGCTGCGGAGGTCGCGGGCTTGGTTGCCTGCGATCTTGGCGGCCCACCAATCACAGCGGGATTTCGGCAAGCGGAAGACGGGGCTGTTTTCATGGCCGTGCCAGAAGCAACCGTGGACGAAGATGACAGTGCGGTACTTCGGCAAGACCAGGTCGGGCTTGCCGGGGAGCAGGCGGTTTTTCGGACTGCGAACGGTGAAGCGATAGCCCGCGCGGTGGATCATGGAGCGCAGGGCGATTTCGGGCTTGGTATCCCGCCCGCGGATGCGGGACATGACCTGCGAGCGCTTTTCCG
>JACMMB010000354.1 GCA_014379305.1 Akkermansiaceae bacterium | reverse complement strand
CAGAAAAAGCGAGCCACTGTCATGCCCATGGTCACGCTCGCCGAAATCGAAACCCTGGCATTCAGCCTGCCTGAAGCTGACCGGGCCAAACTCGCCGCCGAGTTGCTCGATTCGCTGCCTGGAGTGCTGGTCGAGGATGACGACGGATTGGCGGAGGCGCTGCGGCGTTCGGAAGAAATGGACAGCGATCCTTCCGCGTGCCTTAGCCATGAGGATTTTCTCAGGCTCTGGGGCGGCCCGCATGATGCAGCGCGAGAAATCATGGGGCGGAGCATACCCCTTGAATCCCAAGTGACATTTTACTTTGGCAAGTGGTCTAGGCCATTTCCATCATCTCGCGGTTTACGCCGCGGAGTTCGAAGATCTTGAGGATGGTTTGTTCAATGAGGTTGTTCGGGCATGAGGCGCCGGCGGTGAGGCCGACGGTGATGTGGTCCTTACCGGAGAAGATGGCGGCGTAGTTAGTGGTGGTTTCCTCGCGATGGTGTAGATCGTAGTGGACGATTTCCTCGAGGGATTTGATGAGGGAGGCATCGCGGATGAAAAAGGTGGGCAGTTCCTTTTCACCGATTTCGACAAGATGGGCGGTGTTCGAGGAATTATAGCCGCCGACAACAAGGAGGAGATCCATTTTCGTTTTGAGCATTTCAAAAAGGGCGTCCTGGCGTTCCTGGGTGGCTCCGCAGATGGTATCGAATACGGAGAAGTTTTCGGAAGTGCCGTCGCGATCGGAAATGGCTTTCGCGAGGCGGCTCTGGATTTCCAAGGTCTCGCTTTTAAGCATGGTGGTTTGATTGGCGACGCCGATTTTGAGGAGGTGGAGGTCGGGATCGAAGCCTTCGGAGTAGGAACCGATGAAGCGCTGGAGGAAGATTTCCCTGACGCCGCCGTTGCGGATGTAGTCGCATAGGTAGTCGGTATCGGCCAGGGTGAGGACCACGAGGTATTGGCCATCCTTGTTTTCGCCGAGGGCGCGGGATGAGGTCGCGCGGGTTTCCTCGTGGTTCTCCTTTCCATGGATGATCGAGGTGATGCCATCCTTGGCGTAGCCGCGGACCCGGCGCCAGACTTTCATCACATCGCCGCAGGTGGTATCGACGGTATAGCAGCCGCGTTGCTCGATTTTTTCCATGAAGTGGGTGGGCGCTCCAAAGGCCGGGACGATGATGACATCCTCGGGCTGGAGATCGTCGTAGCTGGCATCGATTTCCTTCCACGGCAATGAGACGATGTCCATTTCGCGGAGTTGGCGGTTGACCTCCGGGTTATGGATGATTTCGCCGATGAGGAAGATGCGGTTATCGGGAAATACCTTGCGGGAGGCGTAGGCGAGATCGATGGCACGCTCGACGCCGTAGCAGAAACCGAAATCCTGAGCGAGGAGGAGGGTGGTGGTGCCACGGGTGATTTTACCGCCCTGGTCCTTGATTTTCTCGACGATGGAGGACTGGTAGTGAACGGCTACCTGCGCGGAGACCAACTCCATCACATCCGGACGACGGAGGTTGACGCGGGGGCTCTTGCGGGCGTGTTCAGGCATGTGATTGAGAGAAGAGACACCAGAAACGAACATCCAGAAATGAGAAAAGTGGTGGGTTCATTCCGCAGGGGCGGAAGTTTTTCCGGCGAAAGGCAGGGTCAGTAGAAAATAGAGTATCAGGGCGATGGCCTGGAGTACAAACAGGTAGATAGGCCAAGGGCCGAGGTGGTCGATGAGAGAGGGATTGTCCGGGGGGCGCGAGGCGAAGGCAAAGTTGGTTTTCAGAAGCAAGTTGATGAGAAGGGCGGTTCCCTGATAGACGATGGAGATGGCGAAAACCTCCACGGGAGATCTCCACCATGGACGTTTCGGCCGCCAGCCGAGGACGATAGGCAGGTATAAGGCAGTGGCGACAATGGTGAAGTGCTGAATGAAGAAGTGGATGAAAGGGAGCTGCGGCGGGCCGATGGTGATGGCCGGCGTTAGGAGGGCCTGGACCGTTCCAGCGAGGCCCCAGAAATAAGTGAGGGTGCATAGGACCGGCTTGCGGGTGATCAGGGCGAAGCCGGCGATAATGGCGGTAAGATCACAGAGGTGGAATGGAAGGATATTATCGAGGGCTTTCGGATAATCACGCCAGGCGAGGAGAGCCAAAGGGAATGCAGCCAGGTTGAGGAAGGCTAGCAGGGCGGTGGTGCGGCGCTGGTTTGCGAGAGACTTTCTGGCGAAAATAATGAGGCCCGTGGCGAGGCCGATGCCGATGGCCAGCGTGATGAAATGCTCGTTCGAGAAGGGGCGGAAATCGTAAACGGGCATTGGAGAATGAGTGAGGTGATTTCCTTTCGGCAGGCTAAGAGCGGATCTCCGCGGTGGCGGGGTCTTTGGAGAAAATCAAATCGGCGATGGACTTGATCTGGAGGTCGGTCACTTGGAGGAGTTTTTCGCGGATCTCGGCAGGAGCGGGAATCCGGTTGTGGAAGAGCAGGCCTTCGCCGGCCCAGGCGGCGTGGGCGGCGGTGGACTCGAAGGCGAGTTTTGATTGGGCGATGGCAAGGCGTTTGGCGCGGTCAAGCTCGCCGGGGCGGGGACCGTTTTTTGCGAGGTCTGCGGTTTCGCGGAAGACCGTTTCCAAGGACTCCTCGCGGGAATCCGGATCCAGGCCGGCGATGATCTGGAGGGCTCCGGTTTCATGAAACAAGGCGGCTTCGCTGCTGACCTGGTAGCAGAGTCCGCGTTCCTCACGCAGCTCGGTAAAGAGCCGGGAAGAGGATGATTCGCCTAAAATAAGGGATAACAGGCGGAGGGCATGGCGTTCTTCGGCGTGGCGGCCGGGGGTGTGCCAGGCAAGGGCGAGTTGGAGTTGATCGGTCGGTCGGGTTTCGATCAGCTCACGGGGATTGGCCTTGGTGGGCGTGTAGGCGAGCCTGGCGGGCGGGGATTGAAATTTTTTCGGGAGAACCGGGAGGACAGCGGACAGGATTTCATCGAGGGTCATGGGACCGGCGGTTGCGATGACCAGATCGTTGCGGAAGTGGTGGGTTTTGGCGAATTTTTTGAGCGCGGCGCGGGTGACTTTGGCAATGGATTCGATGGATCCTGAAATGGCTTGGCCGAGTGGGTGCGAAGGCCACAAGGCCAAGGCAAGGAGGTCGCCGATGTGATCTGAGGGCGACTCGCGAATCATGGTGATTTCCTCGCCGATGACGTCGCGTTCGAGTTCGATTTCGTTTTCCGGGAAGGTGGAGTTCCAGACCATGTCGGCGAGGACCTCGATGAGGACGGGCATGAGTTCGGCTTCGCCCTGAGCCTCATAAACGGTGTGGTCCTCGGAAGTGCAGGCGTTGGCCTGGCCGCCGCCGGACTCAATGGCAAGAGTCAGTTCTTTGGCGGAACGGGACTTCGTGCCCTTGAAAGCCATGTGCTCGGAAAAGTGGGCGAGACCTGAGGGAATCGTTCCCATTTCATCGCGGGAGCCTACCGGGATGTAAATAGAAACGGCGGCACACTCGGATTCCGGGAGATGCGCGTGGGCGAGGCGGGGGCCGCCGGGGAGGGAATGGGTGTGGTAGCTGGGCACTGGATTTGGAATGGAAGGGATGATCAGCGCGGAGGCAGGAGGGAGGCAAAGGCGTGCAGATCGGCGGGGGTGGTGATT
>JACMMB010000353.1 GCA_014379305.1 Akkermansiaceae bacterium | reverse complement strand
TGGCAAATGGACATTTTTTAGGATTGAACAGGCATTTTCATTTTGTTACCCCGTTCCAGCAAGCAAACAGGTTTTTGTTAGCGACCCTATTATGCCTCCAAGAAATAACTCACGCGGCCGCTCGGGCGGACGCAGCCGCAACCGGAATTTTGGCGTCAAGAAGCGCCCGGAACAAGACGATGAAGACAAGGCGGTGGAGGTGGAGGGGGAAATTTCCTCGGTTTTGGCCGGAACGATGTTCCGCGTGAAACTGGCCAGCGGTCATGAGGTTCTCGCCCACATTTCAGGGAAGATGCGGAAACGATTCATCCGGCTCGTCGTGGGCGACCGCGTGAAAATGGAGATGTCGCCGTATGATCTGACCAAAGCCCGTATCGTATTCCGTTTGAGCTGAGTTCAGCTTCAAGCAACCGCCGACATGCGTTTTTTCCTGAACGCGAAAATCAGGAACGCGGCGGCGAAGAGGTACATGAAAAGGGATAGGAACTGCCCCTGGGTTAGCAGACCTTTTATGACCCAAGCCGCATCCGGCTCCCGGAATTGTTCGGCGAAGATTCGAAAACTCGCGTAAAGGGCGAAGAACAGACCGGTGAGCAGCCCGTTAGGGGCGTTGGGAAATTTCACCCTCACGAACCAGAGGATGACAAACAAGCCCGCGCCTTCGAGCAAAGCTTCATAAAGCTGGGACGGATGCCGCGGCTCCAGGTATGGCTCAATCGCTTTCGTGACTGCATCCGAATGGCGGTTCGCATCGGTCAGAATCTCGTAATATGTAACTTTTCCGGGTTCCTCCAGAGACTTCGCCAACGCAGGCTCGGCATCGGCAGCAGCGGATAATGCTTCATCAAATCGCAGCGATTCCGGCGCTTTCGGGTCGGTAAAGGTGGTGGGAAATTTAACCGCCCACGGTGTATTTGCCGCAATCCGTCCGTAGAGTTCTCCGTTGATGAAATTGGCAATGCGTCCGCACATCAGCCCGATGGGCGCCACGACACACAGTCCGTCACCAAGTCCGGTCCAGGAAACCTTATGCTTTCTCGCATAGAAAAAAGTAAAGATGACCAGGCCCAGAATTCCGCCGTGACTGGCCATCCCGCCCTCCCAGACGCGGAGAATCAGTAATGGATCATTGGTTATGCTTTCCAATCCATCACGCTGGATTTGGTAAAATAGAATATATCCGAGCCGGCCTCCGATAAACACCCCGAACAATGCGGCCGCGGCGATGAAATCCGCGGTTTTTTCCGGTTTCAGCACCCATAAATTCCGCTTCGCAAGATACTTCAACAGCAGAAATCCGGCTAGAAAACCCGCCAGATAGGCCAGCCCGTACCAGCGCAGGGCGATTTTTTCCGTAAACTGGATAATGACAGGATCGAGCTGATGGACGTAAGTGGCGAACACGCCGCGAGCTTGTACGGGATGCCCGGCAAGCTCCAAGCATCAAAATGGAGGGAGGCGGTCATTCATCGGCAGCGGACTCCGCTCCTCGGGCATCACAAAAAGCGGATCGAAGCGGTCGAGGTATTTTGACATATCATCCGCACGATGATTGGGACGGGCTTTCAAGCGGCTCTTCAAGTTCAGGTAATCATCAAAGGCTCCGCTGGTCTCACGGGCGCGGGTAATTTCAAACCAGTCGAGAAAATCCCGGGCGCCCTCCGCTTTGGCAATCATCGTCTGACGCGTCTCATCAAGCGCCTGAATCGACATGGCAATATCCTTGGTTTTCCCCTTGGCCAAGTCAGTCAGGAGAGCCTGATATTCCAAAAGCAGAATCCGATATGAAGGAAAACAGCGGTAGCTGAGGCGCAACAAATCGTCCTGCGCCAAACGCACTGCTTCAATGCGCGTTTGTTCCTCCATTGCCGCGATGGACTGCCACTCCGCAAGCGGATTTTCATGCAGAATCCCTTTCGCATCCAGATAACGGAGCCGCAGGCCCTCATCAAGCAGACGCTCGGTTTCCGCGACACTCAGGGAATCGGTCAGAGGCGCGGTTCCTTTCGCGGCAAGCTGGAGCGCCCACCACTTTGCCAAACTCTTTTCGGACAAATTCAAATCAGGAAAATGCCGCCGCAACAAGGCGGGCATTTCTCCTTGGAAGGCCGGAACTTCTGCAAGAAATTCCCGCATACCCTTTTTCCCTTCCGGCTGCTCCAGCAAGGCCATGGTCAGCGCTCCGGAGAACACCCGGAATACGGATTTCGAAGCCGCGTCCATCGTCTCGAACTTCGCTTCGGAAAGGGCGAACACTTCCTCCGGTTTGAACAAGCCGCCATGTAGGAACAGCGTTTCATACGGCCGCCGGTCCGCTTGGTTAAGCCGCCACGCCGAGGCCTCTTGCAAACCTTCGATCAGCCATTGCGGAACGTTCATGGGCACTTCGGATTCGGTTTTCGGCCGGTCGCGCAGCCCCCGCTCGTAGATCAATGCCGAAGTCACCGCGCGTTTGAATGATTCCCGCTGAAGATCCCGGCTCAAATTCACCAGCAACCTCAATTCATACCCCTGCTCGCTGAACCAGAGATTCATTGCCGTGACTCGTTGCGGCACGATGTCTCCCCGTTTGCCCCGCAATTCCACAATGATCGGCACCTTCCATTCATCTTTCTCTTCGGTCAGACGGAGCAGCTCCTGCTTCGTTTCCTCCGCGAGATTCGCCGCTGTCCCCCGCCTTGCCGCATCGCTACCCGCAATCTTGAATTGCCCGCTATGACTGATCACTCTTGAATCATCGGAAAATTGCGGTGCCAGCTCATCCACCGGAGAGGCCTTTGGAACCAGCTGGTCCGCAAGCTCATCCTGCGCGCACAGGCCTGCGACGCCCAGCACCAGCAATATTGGATGTATTAGGTTCACAGTGTCCAACAATCACCCATTCGAATTCATCAAAAGGATTTCATCCCATCCGCTGACTGAGTCGGCTTGCCGGGATCGAGAACGAGGCGTTTGTTTTCGATTTTGATCCGATTCATTTGCTGGAAACCAAGTTCGATCTCCGGCTCGAACAGCGAGGCGATTTTCTGGAAATCAGGCATTACCAGTATTAGAAATCCCTGCGGTATCGTCAATTGGCCGAACCGCCCTCCGCGCGTTGGCTTTGGTAATGACTCGTGAAAGACCCCTCCGTGGAGTTCAACCTGGGTCGCAGTGCCCTTATCCGTTTCGGTCTGCGCAACCTGGACAAACATCGAAATCGTAAAAGGCCGGCCGGCGATTTCACGCTCGATAATGACCTCCGCGACATCCTCCTTGAGCCGGACCCAGACCCGTTTCAATGAAACCCATGAAGCGAGCTCGCCACCCTGTTTAAGCTCCAGTTCGCGTTTGAGCCATTGGTTCAGCTCGGTTTCCGAGAGCGTTACTGAATAATTTCCTTCAATGGATTTTTTCAAAACCGTCTGCAGGTCGCGCGGCGGACTTGCAGGACTCGCCGCTGCTGGAGCGAATCCCCCGAGATCGGAAAGATCCTGGGCCTGAGTGATGAAAAACAACCCTGCAAGCAGCCCGCCAATGACCAGAAAAAGAAAGAGTCCGACCAGCTTTCCGAAGCAGCCGCCTTTGGGTTTTTTTTCCACTTCGTTCGCCATGCCGCCGTGTCTTATAGACAAGACATGATCAAAGGAAGCCTCTGTTTTCGCAAAAGCCGGATGAAAATCTAGTTCGCGCCCTCTCCCGATGATTTCGCCGGCGCGGGGGCCGCTTCGGTCTTCGCCGGCTCGGATTTTGCCGGCGGCGCATCTGCCTTCGCTCCGGACTGATATGAGGATGAGCGGTAATCGGTTTGGTAAAATCCCGAGCCTTTGAAAATAATGCCCCCGCCGGTGCCAAGCAGGCGTTTCACTTTGCCATTGCATTCCGGTACGGGGCAATCGGTCAGCTTGTCATCCTTCATGCTTTGAAATATCTCAAATTTTTTCCCGCAGGTCAGGCATTCGTAGTCGTAGTTTGGCATCGTAATGGAATAATTGACTGCGGAAACAGCGCCGCCGTCACGAAACGATAGAGAAGCCTTTCAAATCTGGCAACGTGGCAATTTCCTCCTCGGTAAAGCTTCCGATGTGATACGCCAGACTGGAATCCACCGTCAGCTCGCCGATAAACGCCGCAACCTCGGCAGCCTCCCCGCCCACGATCATCTCCACCGTCCCGTCAGGCAGATTTTTCACCGTCCCGATTAAATCGTAGCCACGCGCCAAATCCTTCGTTGTGTATCGAAACCCCACTCCCTGGACAGAACCTTTAAAAACGACTCTTTTTGCAATCATCTTGAAGATTCTGCGGGAAAACTCGGATGCTTGAGAAGGCGCTTTTTCGCAAATGCCAGTGCGAATTTCCGCACCTGCTCCTGCAGTCTTACAAATGCCGTTACGAATTTCCGCACATGCTCCTGCAGTCCTACAAATGCCACTGCGGATTTCCGCACATGCTCTTGCAGTCTTACAAATGCAGGTGAGAAAACTTGCACCGCCATTTGCCGCCATCACGGCCGCTTAGCCCGAATCATCGGCTTTCCGGACCCTTATCAATCCTTGACCCGGCCTCATCGCCCCCTTAAGACCAGATTCACATGGGATTTGACACATTAGGCCTTTCCGCCTCCGTCCTCGAAGCGATCGAGGAATCCGGCTACACCACACCCACCCCGATTCAAGTTCAGGCGATCCCTGTGATCCTTGAGGGAAAGGACGTGATCGGCGCATCGCAGACCGGCACCGGCAAAACCGCCGCATTCGCACTCCCTTCCCTTTCCAAGCTGGAAAAACTCGGCAAGCCCCAGATCCTCGTCCTTGAGCCCACCCGCGAGCTGGCCCATCAGGTCGCCGGGCAATTTGAGAAATACGGCAAACACACCGGCCTCAAAGTCGCCCTCCTCTACGGTGGCGTCGGCCTCGGCACTCAGGCCGAGCAACTCGCCGCCGGCGCGGACATCGTCGTCGCAACCCCCGGACGCCTCGTCGATCATTTCTACCGGGCCTCGATGCGTTTCGGCGAAATCAAAATCCTCATTCTCGACGAAGTTGACCGTATGCTCGACATGGGCTTCCTGCCCCAGGTCCGGAAAATCGTTAACCTCTGCCCATGGGAAGGGCGCCAGACCCTTTTCTTCTCGGCCACCATGCCGCCGGCCATCCAGACCTTCGCCCAGTGGTGTCTGTTCGAGCCGGTTTCCATCGAAATCGCCCGTCGTGCTGTCGCCGCCACCGTTTCCCACGCCTTTTATCCCGTTTCCATCGATCAACGCGACGAGCTCCTTCTGGCTTTGCTCAAGCAGACCGATTACCACTCGGTGATGATCTTCACCCGCACCCGCCGCGAAGCCGACGAAGTCACCGGACTGATCAAAGCCACCGGCCAGACAAAAGTCGCCGCCATGCACTCGGACATTAACCAGGCCGACCGCATGAAAGCCCTCGCCGGCTTTAAAAGCGGCCAATTCGAAATTCTCGTCGCCACCGATGTCGCCGCCCGCGGGATCGATGTCTCCGGAGTTTCCCACGTTATCAACTATCGCGTCCCGGAAAACGCCGAGGACTACGTGCACCGCATCGGCCGCACCGGCCGCGCCGAAGCCGAGGGCGATGCTTTTACCATCCTCACCGCCGACGAGCTCGACTTCGCAAAATCCGTGGAAATCTTCGTCGAAAAATCCATCGACCGCCGCAAGCTGGATGACTTTCCCTATATATATACCGCCCTCCTCGACGATGCCCCTTCGAAATCCATCCGCCGCAAGAAAACCGGCGGTGGCAAAAAGAAGCGCCGATAAGCCCGGATACCGGTTTTCAGCCTTTCCGCCTTTCGGCTTTTCCTGAATCTTCCCGCCAGTGAAAACCACCGGCATCCTCATTCCCGCCTTCTCCCCCGGAAGAGATGGCGACCTTGGTATCGGCGATACCCTTTCACTCCGCAATTGGATCGATTGGGCTGCCCGCTACAAACTCGGTTTCCTCCAGCTCCTTCCCATCAACGAAAACGGCACTGACGAATCCCCCTACTCCGGGATCTCGTCCGTCGCCATAGATCCGATTTACCTTTCATTCGATCCTCCGGAAATCCCCCTTCTTACCACCGAAGACCTTGATATCGCCCGCGCCTCTTTGGGTCCCGCCTTGGATGCCCACCTGGTCGATTATCCGGCCGTCCGCGCTGCCAAGCAAAATCTCCTGGAAACTTCGTTCGCCCGCTTCACCGCCACACCCAGCCCGGGCGACTCCGCCGGGTTCAAAACTTTCCGCCAAACACACACTGGTTGGCTGCCCGATTACTGCCGCTTCAAGCTGCTTATCGAGATCCACGGCCAGCATCTCACTTGGGATCAATGGCCGGAACACTCCCGCACCCCGAAAGAGGCCTTGAATTTCATCGCCCTGCTCCGGAAACAAAACCCGAACCATATCGACTCCCGGCTCGATTTTTTCGCCTATGTGCAATGGCTCTGTTTCCGCCAATGGACCGCTCTTCGTTCCTATGCCGATGACAAGGAAATCAAACTCATGGGCGATGTCTCGATCGGCGTCGCCTATCACTCCGCCGACGTCTTTTTCAACC
>JACMMB010000352.1 GCA_014379305.1 Akkermansiaceae bacterium | reverse complement strand
GGATGTCGAACTCCTTGGCGATTTGCTGGATGGTCTGGATGCCCTTGAGCGCTTCAAGCGCCACGCGGGCTTTGAATTCGGGTTCGTGTCTTCTACGTTTGGCTTTCATTTTGTGTGGTTTAGGTTGGGTTCAGCACCCGCTCCCGACCAAACAATCATAGCTTAGCCCTTGGCCCGATTTTCGGGGTCCGCCTCAATACTCCAATCCTCGCTGATATCCCGAGAAGCCGATTTGCCCAAACTTTCCAGGCGCTTCGCTTCAACGAAGCCGATCAGCAAAGCCAGAGCTGTGGGCACCATGACTTTTAGCGACCCGTGCCAGGGGGGATTCAACTTCGGATTGCGACGAAGCCTTGCTTAATTCTTGGCCGAGAGAATCCGAACTCGCTGATTTGACAAACTTGTTACCTTCCAATCGTCATGTACCACATCCTAAAGCGCATCCAAGAAACCGAACCGAAAGTCCTCGCCCACAACCTCGGAGGATATGACAATATTTTGTTCCAGGTTCAGGCAAGATAGCGGGATTCAATACGACCGAGGAATACCGAGAATTAATCGACGTAGAGCTAATCTGACACCCTCCGCTCCCTACCGCCGGGAAAGTGGGCTCCTGAAGCCTTGCCGCTCACTGTCACTCGCGGGCAAACTGGACGTTCTGACGGTTGACATCTCGGACCTATGACAACTGCTGAGGGATTCTACTCCGGCGGAATCCCGGCACCAATCGGACTTCAATCTGATCCCGATTGGTGCCATAACCTCGAAAGGTAGGAAACCCTTGTGCAATTCGAAGGATCCTGTTATTTGACGACCATGGAACAGAAGACGAACAACGACCAAGTGATCAATGCACTGAGCCACTGCGCCCAGCACTTATCCACTGGGAAGTTCGGGCTCAAAGCAGCCGCCCGGTTGGCTGAAATTCAGACCGGGTTTGCGTCCGAACTGATCGAGGCGAGCTATCCGGAGACCCACGACGCCAGGAGATCGATTCCATACGAACTTGGATGGCCGATTTCCGCCGCCGCTGCTGCCGACAATCCGTTTTTTCGCTTGGAACCGGGGGTCATGGTGAGGGGCGAGGATGACGATCTTGGAACGATCATTCAAATCGATCAGAACGGTGATATTCACATCGCTTTCGAAGGCAAGCCGCGGGCCAAATGTTTCAGCCCTTCTCGGGTCTTCCTGGAGTGATCGATTCCATTACGCACCTCGTCAAATCGCCGCCTCTAGCGAACGGATGCTTGGGAGGGGGCCTGAAAGCCCGACGACGGGAGCTCCTACAGCAAGGGCATCATCCCCCCATTCAACTACCCAGGATCCACAATCGGTGAGAACACCTCCTCCCACCAAAAACGCTGGATTTCCTGTCGCACAAAACCATCCTTCACGAACTCGACATACCACCATGAAATCGAAAAAGAACTTGACCCGCTTCTCCTACGAAACAGCTGCCTTTGAAGGATGGCGTCTCTGTATCAGCCGCGCAGGCTCTACCTTCACCCGCTACTTCCCTGATAAGAAGCTCGGGGGCCCCAAGAAGGCTCTCGCGGCTGCGGAAAAGACTCTGACAGAGGTGAAGGCCATCATCGAGAACTCCAAACGCGTTGAGGGGAAACTGACCGCCACCACCATCAAAAAAGCGAACAAGGTGCTCCTCGAAGCCATCTGATACTCATGTCCGGCTCATCTGGAGCCCGGCGAAAGGCGCTGGGATGGTCGTCTTTCCTGACCTAGGAGGCTCGTTTCCGCTTTTTGCAGTCCCGGCAGCCTTGACATCCGCGACCTGTCATCTGGACTCTTCCGCATGGCAACGAAAACTACCCCAATCAAAGACAGATTCAGCAAGACTCAAATCCTCGACCAGATCGCGGCGAGCACGGAACTCAGCCGCAAGCAGGTGTCCGCCGTTCTGGACAGCCTGACCGACGTCATCGAAGCGCACGTCAACAAGAAAGCGGTCGGCGAATTCGTCCTGCCCGGCTTGCTGAAGATCAGCACCGTCCGCAAGCCGGCGGTCAAGGCACACAAGGGAATCAACCCCTTCACCAAGGAGGAAGTGATGTTCAAGTCCAAGCCAGCCACTACCGTGGTGAAAGTGCGCCCGCTGAAGAAGCTCAAGGACATGGCCCTCTAAGGGTGGTCCACCTTTCCTCTTCAACCACGGCGGTCTCCTGGTTCTCCGGGGGCCGCTTTTTTCATCTCCCGGATCATCACACACAGCAGAAAGACCTCAATAGTCATTCACCATCTTCCGATCCGGATGCGGCGTCTATTCGCACCAAAGGTCGCAATTTGCATTGACTCCAATTCCTGAGGTGAGTCGTGCCCTCTCCCCATTTTTGCCTGCGTTGCTGTAGCGGGTATCCGCAGCCGGAGATAAATAAAGCCGTCGGCTGGCGTCCTACTGCGCCGGAAGGAAACCTGGTGAAATCTGGTATTCCGGTCACCTATGCGCATTGCGGCATAGGTTTCACCCACCTTTTTCTAATGAATGTCCTTCCCACAGTGCGGACAACCCCGATTTCCATTTTTCTTCCGTATTTCTTCTACAAATCCAGCACCAAGAATTCCAGTTGGCAGCGCAAACATACCGATTCCGAGCATGGAGGTTACACTTGCACAGAGCTTACCCGGAATTGTCATTGGGAACATGTCTCCATAGCCGACCGTGGAAAGGGTCTCCACGGACCACCACATTGTTGCCGGTATGCTTGAGAAGACTTCCGGCTGAGCCGAGTTCTCGCAATAGTAGAGCGCGCTCGATGAGACGACCATGAGAATCCCCATGATGACCAATGAAAGTAAGAGTTCCTCCTTCTTTCCTTTGATTACGTGCTGAATCACATTCAGCGACGAGTAGTAGCGGCCTATCTTGGCGATACGAAAAATCCTAAGAAGCCTAAGAACACGCAGGAATCGTAGATCAATTCCGACAAAAGGGAGGTAAAACGGAAGAATGGAAATCAGGTCAATGATTGACATCGGCTGCAAAGCGAGTCGGAACCGTCCGCGTATCCTACCGGTGTATCGGTAATCAACAGTGCACGACCACAGTCGAGCCAAGTAGTCGAAAGTGAAAACAATCACTGAAACGACCTCCAATACTTCCAAAACAGCTCCCCAGCGCAACTCAATCGACTGAACTGTGCCAACGATGACAGCGATTACGTTAAGGAAAATCAGGCCCAACAGCACAATGTCATAGATTCGGCTCGTGGTGTCACCTCGCTTGGGAGCCTCAACGATTTCCCATGTTCGTATGCGTAAACTCATGTTGGTTGCTTTATGTCAAAGCCGGTAACCTGATGGAAAGCCGGCGGGGTGAGAAGGAAAATGAGGAATGATCGGAACAATTCGACCAAGCCTCATCGAAAACTGAGCATCCTTCTTGAGACTCAGTTGCGCCAGAAACACTGCCGTAGCTTTCACCCCCCCGGGGGATCCCCCTTCCCGCATCCCCTAGGCGTGCTTGAAAAAACAGCCGCACGGACCTCTTGGGTTTGCTCGCTTTGCACTAAAGAGCCGATTGCTTCCGTTCTCGCCCCCGCACGATTTGATCACGGCAAGAGTAGCGCCTTAAGAGCTCTGTAAACGGATCCAGTAACTGGGTAACCACCGCGGCGCGTTCTGGCAAAGTAGGTTCCGGCGTGATGCGGCAACGCTTCCGATGGTGACGCATTGGATCGGCGGAACGCCCTTGCCCGAGTTAGCCAAGAGCCGCGCCGCAGGCCGCTCCCAGCCTAAAACGTCAAATTTCTTGCCATCAGATTCAAAGTATTAGAGAGTCAGCGCCCGAATGTGGAGCGCACAATGAATTACGACGGCTTTGAAATTTTTGTCCTTTCGCTTGGAAATGCGGATTCAATCTTCATCAGGAAGCACTCGAATGGAGTGAAAACAAACGTTCTCATCGATGGAGGAAATTCGTCTGATGGCTCAGTCGTCCTCGGTGTCCTCGCGAGCCTTGGAGAAAACCATATCGATCATCTTGTGTGCTCTCATCATCACGCTGACCACGCCGGTGGTCTGGTTGAAATTGTGAAAAGTAAAACTGTTACCATTGGCCACGCATGGATGCATGTTCAGGAGTTGGTCAGTGATTTGGAAGTATCGTTGTCGCGGATGTTTCAAAATCAGGAGGCATTCGCCGACAAAATCGCAACTTCAAAGGCCATTCAAAAGGAGCTACTAGCCTCGCTGTCAGGTGTCCCGATTTCTCATCCATTTGCCGGCGCACAAATTGGACCTTTGGTCGTCCTCAGCCCCACCGCCGAGTTCTATCAACGCCAGATCGAACGAATGCAGGTCGAATCCCTCCAAACGATCCTAAATGAGAGGTATGCCCGCCGCGCCGATCATTCTCTTGCGGCCCTTGCCCTAAAGGTTCTCACCGAAGAGGCGGAAGAGCGAGATGGCGGATTGGGCGGTGAACCAACTTCTCCCGAGAACGAAGTTTCAACCATCCTCGCAATCGTTTCTCCTAATAATGAGATCTATCTTCTTACTGCTGATGCAGGAGTAGAAGCTTTCGCGGACACGGTCAAACGTTACAATTTGGAAGCGCTGCACTGGATGCAAATTCCGCATCACGGGAGCCGGAGGAATCTAAACCAAGATCTCATCGACTATTTTAGACCTAAGACTTCTATGATTTCAGCCAGGGGGAGCGTCAAGCATCCAAGCAAGAAACTGGTCAATGCTGTTAAGGGAGCGGGAGGGAAGGTTTACGCAACCTACTATCCGAGTAGGGAGCCGAGCAAAGGGCGCTGGACACGTTTTTGTAATGGGACTGTACCACAAATCAGCACGTCCACCGTCCCGGCGCTATGGGACGAGAACTCTTGAAACTATAAAAGTGACGCAAATTTCTTCCCGGAATTCAAGCCAAATGGCAACGAAGGTCGAATACAACATGATTACTCAGAGCCCTACGGAAGCTATCCCTTTCGACTGCCAGACGGCAATTGTTCAAATTTTACCTCGAAGCCGTAGCGCGCCATATCTACTGAACGCTGGCAGAATGCTGGCTGGCCACTACGACGGCGGTATTCTTGACCTATAAAGATGCCTGCAAAAAAGAAAAAGCTTTTGGCTCTTCCGTTGCCCCAATGGCGGAGGCTCCGGGGTTACGCCTTTGATCCGGGCCTGTCCCAGCAGTTCGCAACTGCCGAAATCAACGAAATTGTCTTCCGTCTTCCGTGGGATCCGGATTTGAGACCGGGGCCGGTGGGCGAGTATATTGAAGTGATCGACCACGACCCCGCCAGCGGGTGCTTCTATGATCCAGTGGATCTAAACGATCCCTCCCTGATCGCTTCCGACGGCCTTTTACCCGATGAAGGTAATCCCAAGTTTCATCAACAATTCGTTTACGCGGTTGCGATGACGACAATCGGCAATTTCGAGAGGGCGCTGGGTAGGCGAGTGATATGGTCCCGTTACAACGAAAAAGAGGCAACCAACGAACGCGACGAATTTATTCATCGACTCCGTATCTATCCCCATGCCTTTCGTGGCGCAAATGCATATTATAGTCCCGAGAAGAGGGCTTTGCTCTTCGGCTATTTTCCCGCAGTCGCGGTAGCGAAGGGCGCACAGTTGCCGGGGGGGATCGTATTCACGTGCCTGTCTCACGACATCATTGCTCATGAAACCACCCATGCCCTTCTTGACACGATCCTTCCCAAATACCTCCAGGCGACAAATCCAGACGTGTTGGCCTTCCACGAGGCGCTCGCCGATATCGTCGCATTATTCCAGCACTTCACCTTTCCTGCGGTGTTGCGGCACCAGATCTCTAAGACCCGGGGAGACCTCGCGAGCCAAAGTTTGCTGGGAGAACTCGCACAACAATTCGGACAGGCAACGGGCCTCTACGGTGGCCTCCGCGATGCAATAGGGAAGTTAGACGATGCTACCGGCGCTTGGAAGCCCCGCGTTCCTGACCCATCAGACTACGAGAGCAGCCCTGAGCCCCATGCCCGCGGAGCCGTCCTGGTGGCCGCCGTTTTCGATGCTTTCCTCGCGATCTACCGATCGCGAATTGCGGACCTGATTCGAATCGCGACCGGCGGATCGGGGGTCCTACCTGCCGGGGCCTTACCTCCGGACTTGGTGAATAGGCTCACGCAAGAAGCCTCCAAGACGGCGGAACACATACTTGGAATGTGCATCAGAGCACTTGATTACTGCCCCCCCGTAGACCTGACATTTGGCGATTATCTGAGGGCGATCATAACCGCAGACATGGACCTGGTGCCCGAAGACACCCGCCACTACAGGGTTGCCGTCATTGAGGCATTCCGGAAACGCGGAATCTATCCACGGCAATTGCGCACGTTTTCTGAAAACTCTCTCCGATGGGCGACGGGAAGCGAACTTGACCTCTCGGCGGTTGAGGCCATCCAATATCTGACAGAGCAACTGCGCCCAGTACTAAAGAGCACCGAATTTCGACCAACACGATTCGAGACATTCCAAACCTGGCGAACTTTTCAGATCAAGGTTCATGGAATTTTATCCGGAAAAATCGATGGTCAGCGCCTTGGCAACCTTGAGAAAATCACCGGCTTGGCCCTTTCGTCCGCTTCCAAAATCTCCAACTTGAGAAAGGGATCAAATGGCAGGCCCAGTTTCCAGGTACACGCAGTCCGGCCGGTGCGCCGTCGAGGGCCAGATGGGGGGGAAGTCAACCAAGTCGTGCTCGCGATCACACAGCGGCGTATTCTCAAAATCGGCGGCCATGAGTTGAGTTTCACTGGAGGAGCCTCCCTGATCCTCGACCTAGACACGCTGGAGCTACGCTACGCTATAATCAAGCCGATTGGCTCCGCCGAACGATTCAAAGTTTTCATGGATTGGATTACGGGTAACCCCACAGTAATCGCCTTAGCAGGATCCGAGGAGGCCATTGCACGACTTCACCTTCACACATAGAGTTAATGCCAACTCCCCATTTTAGATCAAAAGCCGGACGAGTCCGCATCCTTACCTCACGGCACGGTCTTGGAGACTGCCACCTCCTCCGTTTCAAAAAGCCCGATGGTTCGGCCTATCACATATTGATCGACTGCGGCGTCGTTGACGTCACCCCTGATCCCAAGGGGCTTATGACTCGGGTGGCGGAGGATATCGTTGCCGAGACAGGTGGAGTGATTGATGTGGTAGTGGCGACCCACCAGCACACCGATCACCTTTCCGGTTTCAACCAAGCAAGCGCGGTGTTCGATAAGGTAACATTCCAGGAGCTGTGGTTATCATGGATGGACGAGCCCAATAACAAGCTAGCCCAGAAACTTCAAAAGGAACTGGTGAAGAACCTCGGAGCCGTCCGCTTGGCTGCTGCCAGGATGCACGGTGTTGGTATGTCGGCGGCGGTACATGTGAAAGGAATCTTGGACTTTTTCGGACCATCTGTGGCGGGCGAGAAAACTCAGGACATTATCGAAGCACTGAGAGGCCGAAAACTTTTAAAAAAGCCACCAATCTATCAAAAAACAGGGAATTGTTTTACCCTCAAGGAAGTTCCGGACGTCCGCGTTTATGTATTGGGACCTCCTGAAGATCCGAAGGACCTGAAAGTTATGAATCCCCGGAAGGGGGAAGGCTACGAGGCCCTCCAGCTCTCAGCACATACGAACGGGTTCGTGTTGGCGTTCGCCAAAGGGGAAGAAGGCCATCCTTTCGACAGGTGCCACCGAAAGCGGACCTGCAAATTTCCGTCTTACTCGGAAAAGGATCTGGATTGGCGGAAGATAGACGATGCCTGGCTTCAGGAGGCTGAGCGACTAGCACTATATCTCGATGATTTTACCAACAATACTAGCTTGGCACTGGCTTTCGAGTTCATCGATACCGGTGAGGTACTCCTCTTCCCTGGCGATGCTCAGATCGGTAGCTGGATCTCTTGGGAAAAGCTGACATGGAGAGTTCCGGGCGCGGATGGTGAAATCCGAAATGTTCGAATCAAGGATCTTCTCGAACGGACCGTGTTCTACAAAGGATCACACCACGCGAGTCACAATGGCACTCCTCACGAGGCCGGCACGACTCAAGTCGGGTTGGAACAAATGACCCATTCTGACCTTGTCTGCGTAGTCCCTGTGGATATCAACATGTCCATCAAGAAACGGTGGGATCGGACACTACCGTGGCCACCTCTCTTGAACCGATTGCGGGAAATAACGCGAGGCCGACTCATTTTGACCGATGTCGCGCAGCCCGCCCCTTCCCCTGCCAAGTTGAAAGACTTAACGCCCGCCGAGCGGAAGCGATTCAAAAACCAAGTGACCACTAATAAGCATTGGGTGGAATTCTTGCTTTAAACGCGATTGAGAACACGATGACAAGCCGTGGCATCCTGTTAAATAGTGCACCTTGGTTGCTTAGGTGGGTGAGCAGGTGCATGTGGAATCCGGACAAACTGTGCAAAGCGACCATCTGAAATAGGGTCGAGGTGGGTGGACAGACCTGGCTCTCTGGTAAGGCTACTCTTCGATAGCTCGGGACGGATTTGGTTTGTGCCCTCACGGGGTTTCGGATACTTGTAGTTCAAGCAAATGCTTTATCTCACAAAATCCGATTTCAAGGCGGCCTCCGATTGCCCGGCGAAACTCTATTACCGGAAGGAGAGGTATCCCAGCACGGAAAGCGACAACCCCTACCTTGAGTTCTTGGCAGATGGGGGCTACATGGTCGAGGCGATAGCCAAGCTGATGTTCCCCTCCGGGAGGGAGATGGGCTTCGCCACGACTGCCGACGCAGTGCGTGAAACGCAAACTGCAATTTCACAAGAGAATGTGGTTCTTTTCGAGGCCACTCTTACGTGGCAGGGCCTTCTCGCACGAGTGGATATTTTGGAAAAGACAGGAAACTCTTTTCGCCTGATCGAGGTGAAGGCGAAGAGTTTTGACTCTACGGTCGTGGAAGGCCCCACACCGTTCAGGGGCAAGCGTGGGGCAATAAGTGCGGAATGGATCCCGTACTTGGAAGACGTGACGTTCCAGGTAAATGTCATTCGGAACCTCTTTCCAGGGGCGCACGTAGAGCCCTTCCTCTGCCTCGTGGACAAGTCGAAAACCACGACAGTGGATGCCATCTTCAAGCAATTCGAGTTCACGCCACGTTCCGGGCATCCGGGCTCGGTGCCGCAGGTGCGATTTGTCGGCGACGTGGAAGCCCTCAGGATCAATCCTTTCGTCTCACTGGTATCCGTTTCTTCGGAGGTGGAGGAGCTATTTCCCGAGGTTAGGGAGAGAAGCTCATTTCTGGCAGGGAGCCTAGCCGGAACTCGTGCCCAGAAGCTCCCGACCCTCATAGGGAGGAAATGTGCCAAATGCGAATACCGCACGGACTCGATAGATAGAAACGGCTTCCGCGAGTGCTGGGGCGCTTTGGCGGATCCCTCGCCATTGATTCTCGATCTCTACCAGCTCCAAACGCTGGGCACGAAGGGATCCGTGGCAGAAAGGATGATCACCGAAGGCCGGACCGCCATATTAGACATCGACCCCTCAAACTTTACCGGCGCAAATGGCGTCCGCCAACGGCTGCAATTTGAAGCGACTCGCACCTCCAAGGAGTTTCGGGATCCCTTACTGGCGGAGACGTTGGTAGCCAAGCCATATCCGCTGCACTTCGTCGATTTCGAAACTTCCGGGGTGGCGGTTCCCTTCCACGCGGGAATGAGGCCATACGAAGTAGCCGCTTTCCAATGGAGCTGCCACACGATCCGCGCTCCCGGCGGACCGATTGAGCACTCAGAGTGGCTGAATTCGGAGGATGCCTTCCCCAACTTCAGCTTCGCTCGCGCCTTGCGCGATACTATTGGAACGAAAGGCACCGTATATATCTGGTCCCCACACGAGGTTACCATTCTCCGCGAGATTAGAAGACAGATGGATCGGTATGGCGAGCACGATCCCGCTCTCGCCAACTGGCTCGATTCGTTTGCCTCCGATGCCAGTCCCATCTGCGACCTAATGAAGCTGGCGAAGGAGTTCTACTTTCACCCCTCGATGCTGGGCAGACTATCTATCAAGTGCGTTCTCCCTGCTGTCTGGCAGCAGAACCAGTTTATCAGGCATCGTGCGGAATTTTCCCGCTACTACAGGGAGGAAGGCGGAAGGATACTCAATCCATACCAGACTCTGCCGAACCTTCCGTTCGGCGACGACGAATTTGACGGCACCTTGGCTGCTGTGGCCGAAGGGACGGGAGCCATGAGGACGTATCAGGAGATGATGTATGGCCCCAGACGCACGGACCTCGAATTCTTCGCCGCGAGCCGCCGCTTATTGCTGAACTACTGCGAACTCGACACTGCCGCGATGGTGATTATCTGGCTGCACTGGAGTGGCTCAGCATGACGCTCCACCTGGCCCGTCATCTTGGAACTGTCAAGCCCCTCCCATCAAGGTGGTAACGCAATGTTGTGTAACGGACTCGCTGTGCCTGCCCTTCAATTCCTCAAGCTTGATTGCGAAAGGTAGATCAGCATCCATCCTCCCCTCTAGAGAGATTACTCTTGATTTGAAATCATCACGCGATTTCATCAAGTCTGCAATTGTCCTCTCGTAAAGGTGAATATTGCGCTGAGCCAAGGTGTAATCCGCCATCTCCTTTTTAGTCTGTTCGGTTGGAACATCTGAAAGAGGTTTTGAGACAGGAGGAATTAACCCAAGACTCATATCACGCAGGCTTCGGGAGTTGTGCCGCGAAATGCTCTCGAATCAGTTCGTTTGGGATTGTTAATCCTCTTTGATCCGGGAATGCCTCCTTGAGTAGCTGCCAGGGGGTTCCTGGCATATTGGTCATATTTGACAACTGGATTGCGGTCAGCGGGCCATAAACTCCCACCACGTTACGGAGAAACGTCCGCAGGTATGGCTCTTGCACGTTGGGCGTAACAGCTGAAAAATTGTGGTCAAGAAACTCCAGCTCGAATAGAGGTTGGGTGATTTCGCCACTACCGAAACCCTTTAGATCTCGGTAGAGGGATTCAATTACCGGCCCGTAATTCCACGCCTCTATTTCCTCAGGGATCAGAGGTTGCCCAGTGTAGCCCAAATGCCACCCGTGCGCGATGGTTAATGCTTCGGAAAATACTAACATGGGAATTAACGAGGAATAGTTACGCCGCGGATCTTTCGAAACAGATCGAGCGCAAACGTGTCTGTCATTCCTGCAACAAAATCCACCGCGTCCAATAGTCTGACATATGGGACTTTTGTAGGTCTACCCTTGGGCCCAAAGCATTCCCGTGGCATTAATTGAGCCAGCTTCTTCGCCTGCAGAGATGAATGGAGGCTTTCGTCGCTTGAAAGGGCCTCCAAAGTTCCAACGAAAAGATCAAGCAATCCAGAAATAATCTCAAACCCTGCAGCTTCGATCTGAAGGACATTGGGCGCGGAGTAGACACGAACCCTTGTGAAGTCGCTGATTTTGTCTAGTTGGGAGAAGGCAATGGTCTCTTTCAATAGTGAAGTCTTCATTGTCCCATTTAGCAGAGCTTCCTCATTGGCCCTGAACGCCTCATCGACCTGCCTGATCAGTTCGCCGATAGCCATAGCCCGCAGATACGATGCTTTGTTGGGTTCGTCATGCTGCTCTCTGAGCCGAGTGACGACCTTGCTTCGCTTTCCCTTATCGAAGAGTGGGAGAATTCGATCCCTAAACTCTGCAAACGTTACCCGCCCAAGGCGGAAGCCATCCTCTAAATCGACAATTCGATAGCAGATGTCGTCGGCAGCTTCGGTAAGAAATGCGATTGGGTGCCTAGGCCACATTTCGCCCGATTTGTGCTCTGGCAAGCCGAGTTCAGATGCTACCTCTCGCCAAAGCTCAAGGTCGTGTCTAAATATTCCAGGCTTCTTTCTAGCAATTTCCTGTTTTAAATTACTCTCGTCCGCTAACGAACGATCTGCCACAAATGCTTTAGACGAAATCGGGTATTTCATGAAGGACCCCAAGGTCGCAGCAGTCAAGCGCATGCCCCACTGATCCCGGCTCATCTGCAGCCGGGAGAGGAGCCGGAAGCCTTCTGCGTTTCCTTCCCAGCTTTCGAAATCAAGAATTTGCGAATCCGTGAGATTAAGCTTCACCTTTGCCGCGACCGCCGAGGTTGCAAACCAGTAGCGAATCGCGTCCTCTCCTGAATGCCCGAATGGGGGATTCCCGATATCGTGTGCGAGTGCAGCCGCGCTCGAAATCATCCCAACATCTAGGGGGGTTAAAGAC
This sequence comes from Akkermansiaceae bacterium, assembly GCA_014379305.1. Taxonomy (GTDB): domain Bacteria; phylum Verrucomicrobiota; class Verrucomicrobiia; order Verrucomicrobiales; family Akkermansiaceae; genus Luteolibacter. The sequence goes on along the minus strand of JACMMB010000352.1, from coordinate 10,791 downwards.
GCACGGAGAGTGCTTTGCTGGTATTTCTTCCTTCCATGCTTTTCGAGAATATGATTTCCCGCTAGCGTGCCTAAAGATCGTGCCACAGACGATACTTCAAGGCTATGCGTGAGCCGAGTTCTGACGTAGTCGCTTCCGCTTAGCGGGTGGACTTGAGTTTTATCCTGGAGTCTGCGGAAGGCGGAGCAGAAGACAAGGCGATCGTAATCCTGTTGCCAAGGTGGCCGTGCGCGGATGTAAATTTGGCTTGAGGTATCAGGAAACCGCTTTGGGGAAAGTAGACGAGGCCAGTCCATACAGCTATTGTCGGTAATTCGCTACTTAAAGCAAGGCCGATGGCTTCCCGAGAAGCCGTCCGCGACGGTGGATTTCCCGAAGGGCCTCGGAGCGATGCTGTGTGGTTGAATTCGACTGCTCAAACACAGAATGCCGCGGACGCGAGGGGCATAAGGCGACCCGAACCTCCCTTGAGGACCAGGTTGGGATACGCGCATCTTAATAGGGAAATTAATTCCCCGGATACAAATTTCAAACGCTTTCGGTGCTTCCAGTTTAAAGTTCTCCGCACGCCGACGAAAATGAAAGACAAAATGAGGACCTAAGTTGACCTTCTACCACCTAGGATGCAGACCCCTACACCCAAATAGGTGGTGCCCTCAAGCATCAATCCTATTTGTTCGCTTCCTGATACTCCCAAAGGACAAAAATTTAAATCAAGGGCCTCCGCCACTACGCTAAAACCTCCTATCAATACACCTGCATCTCGCCATACCAGGCTCTCCCAATTTGTGTAATAGCCAGAAATCCGTGATGGATCTGCGGCAAGAAATATCAACGTCCCATCTTGAATGGGGAGAACTTCAGAGATTTGATCGCGCACTGTCGCTAAAACATCTTCTACCTCAATAGGCCGAAGTCCGTGTGCACAGTGATCGTAGAAGCCACAATAATCTGCACCGTGACTTGGAGAAATCACCAGGATCTGCGTCGCGTGACATCCGCCTGCGGAGGGAAATGGCCTATGCTCCCAATCTGGAGGCGGAATCCTCCGTTGAATTCTTGCCGTTTTCGCTGTATACCACAAAAACTCAGCCAAAACACCAACTTCCAGTTTGCAAAATTCTCTCCTTGTTTGCCGAGTAACAAGGACTTCGAAAACGTTGGCAGATTTCCGCTCGATCGGAATGTCCAGTAGGGTTAATATTTTACTATCTAAGTTATTGACCCCGATCGGATTCGAAGGGCATTCTCTTGGCTTTGGTTCACCCATCAACTTTTTATTCGGATTCAATTGATCGCAGAGTAGATATGTGCTTGTAGCAACCTCGACAGGCCCCGCAGGCATAATTGGCTTTGTGGCAGGAGTGGGTCCACCCAAGTAGTTCGAGGGGAATTTTACTTTTTGAGATTAGTTCGCAACTGTCAAAATCAAGCGCAGGGGCTTCGATTTGAATTCCGCCCTCTTGAATAGCCACCAGTTGATTTAGAATATCATAAAAAGCGAAGGTCCCATCTACGTGGAAAGAATCTGAGCGCACGGATCCGACTAAAAGTCGTCCAATTTTCAGCGTATATGCCCGGCCTACCGCGAGAGTCACTAGTAATTGATTTCGATAAGGCCACCATTCTGATTCCGGCGCGCCTTCTGCTGGGGCAGTCCCGGCGAGATCCCCTGAACCCAACGCACTGCAATTTATAGAAATGATCTCATGATGCATATCCAGAGCCCGTGCAATTTCAGACGCCGCACGTAGTTCGCCTAGGGCAGGCCGTTGGCCGTAGTCAATGGATATGGCGACTTCAGGTCTCTTCCAGTAAGCAATCGCTGCTGAGTCGATCCCACCCGAAAGAAGAATGGCCGTTCGCTTTTTCATTTCGCAGCAATCCATGAGGTTCTGTAGATAGATGTCACAAAATCGATCTCAACTTCACATCCGCCTCCTTTCAACATCTTCAAGTCCTCTTCTTTTTCATTTTGAACAAAAACTACGACTGGTTTACCCAATGCCTTTGCAAACCCAATTTCATAAATGGTTCCAGTATCCAAACCGTCCACGCATGCGTAAATAACGTCGGCAGACCTTATTCCGTCAATGTCAGCCTCATAAATTTCAGAAGCTGGCCCACGACCCACATCATGCATCGGTGAAAACACAGTGAATCCCTGAGATCTCAGAGCAGCCCTTGCTTCGTTGATCAACCAAATCTGTGACATTGAAAAGAATGGTCCTGCCAGGTAGACTACCTTTCCTTTTTCCAGCGACTTGGCTGCCACTTTGTTAAAGTCACAGGGATCGATGGTGATTCCCTCAAGTATTTTCGTCTCACAATAGTGCGCGGTCGTTTTAGATGCTAGTTCTGCCGCTTCCTCCGGACTGCGCTTTTCAATCCCCCAATAATGTGCAAATGCCGCACCAAAAACATCTCCAGAACCAAGTGGCCAAACCGCTGTGGTTTCGTATGCCGAAATGTGGATTTTTGCACCTCCCGAATAAACAAATGCTCCTCGACTGCCCATTTTGAGGACAATTGCTTCGGCACCCTCCACCGACATCAGCTCGTGAATTATTTCCGAGACGGTGTGTTTGCCTGTCATTTTTCGACCTTCGTCCAAGTTGCAAATAACTGCGAGATGTTCGGCCTTTGACCCATTCTTCGAAAACAACTGCGCATCAAGAGGATCTTGAGGATCATAAACCACCCACTTTCCCCGAACTTGAGCATCTCCCTCAATAAGGCCGAATCGAAGAACAACGTCAGACTCCACCTTCAATTGTTGAAGCCCCCATCCCTCAAAAATCTCGCTCGGAGGGAAAATATCTGGGGTTGAAAAACCGTGGGTGTAGGAAAATGCGATGGTTTTCGGGCTTGTGACTACACTCCCAAGCGTGAACCCTGAATTCGCGGCCCTGGCCTTGAGTGGCGACAAATGCATTTCACCCACTATTGTGTGAAAAATCACTTCAGAACCCAGCGCTCTAGCCAGAACAGCAGCACGGAGACCAGAACCATAAATTTCATTCCATTCCGGGAATTGACAGAACTCCAAGTATGTTCCACCGACAATTGCTAGGGTCATTTCTTTGGACGGATTTCGACTTTTACTGAACCGCCTGCGATATCAAGCACGATTGCCATGTAATGGACTCCTTTATCAATACAGGCAAGGAACGAGGCCATGTTCATCGGCACGACCGATCCGGCAATTGATTTTGCATTTGTCATTACCATCAGCAAGGGCGTTCCGCTGTGCGTTTGGACTTCAATATCCAAGACGTCATTAACCCTAATTGAGCCGATTACGGACGGGACTGGGGAACTAAGCTGCACTCTCTCCGACAGCTTGTAGCAATCGATTGCTTCGCCACTACCATCGCCACCACCACCTCCTCCTGAACTGTAAGAACCTCCTGATGAACCAGACATGAAACCTTACCTAGCGATTATCCAACGTCTGTCAAGGAATCTACCAAAAATCTGCGGGTCACGTCTTAATCCTGAGATCTCTAGGCTGCAATTCTTGATTGAAGGTACTTCGCCGGCAGCGTTCTCATCTGTTCCCAAATCAAGGCGTCAAGGAGCGATGTTCGGACATTCATCGTTTCTGCCAGTTTGACAAATCTCTCTTCCATCTGAAAATAATGACGATCCACATTTTGCTTCAAATCAAAGATGCCCATTTTGTACCCAGCTCTGCATATGTGAATGTCGAGGATCGCGACCTCATCCGTCGCAAGATAGTTTCTCGCTATCCACGACGCTGTTTTAGGCCCGATTCCTTCAAACGATAGCAACCAATCCCTCAAATCCTTGCCGGCAACTTCCGACGGCGGGGCTTGCCGCTGCATCCTCGATAGTGCCAGCGCAAGGAATTTTGCCTTTTGCGCCGGGTATCGGTATCGGAGCATTCGGTGACCTACTTTGATGGGCTCCAGAAGGTGCCGGAGGATGCTCGCCTCGGAAGCCTCCTGAGACAACACCCCCAATTCTCGAAGCCGATTAAATGCCGCGATTCCAAGCTCCGCAGGCATGCCATATCCACCGAGGAGACACGCCGCGATTTCCTCCACCAAACTTCTTCCCAGCTTGTGACAGCTATGACTCCCCGCCAGTGCCGAGTAGTTTGCCATGACACACCAGTATGCTGGGGTTCCAAAGCGATCATACGGTCCCCATTCCACGCCCGGCAGAATATTTTCGGACGCCGGAGGTAATTGGAGATCCCGCTCCTTATCATCCACGAATATCCGAATCTGTTGCTCACCGCACTTCATTCATTGCAGGCTTGACGATTTATGCAATTATGCAAGAAAAATGCATGCCGGCGGACGGATTGACGAATAACCAACTGGTGGAGACCCTTCAGCGAAGCACCTCGTTATTAGGAATTACGCAGGTGGAATTGGCTAAATTAAGCGGAATAAGCCAATCACAGGTGAGCCGTATACTGGCCGGGCGCTTTTCGCGTCGATCAAAAGCAATTATTCAATTATGCAAATGCTTGAAGATCTACCCGGACTTACCTATCCGGACCAAGACTCAAACCAAACGCCTTGAAATTGCAGTAGTGGACGTATGGGACGGCACACCGGGTCACGAAGCCGCAATTTTGCGTTTGCTCGAAGCTCTCCGTGCTGTCACCCGAACGTAATCGGGATGTCGCCGGTTTCCATTATTGGCGACTGGATCGGTTGGCTACCGAGGACAATTTTACTGATGTGCAGCTAGTTTCATGCTGCCCATCTCCTGAAGTGGAATCCGCACGGGCAGGGATTCATGGCCGCAATGAGCATGAAGTTGGCGGGAAATGTGAGGGATCCCGCGGCGCGCGAAATGGTTACGTGGCCATCCTCCAGCGGTTGTCGGAGGACCTCGAGCGTCTGCCGCCGGAACTCGGGAAGTTCATCCAGGAACAGCACGCCATGATGCGCGAGCGACACCTCGCCTGGTCCCGGATTGGTGCCGCCGCCGAGCAGTCCGGCGTCTGAAATAGTGTGATGCGGTGAACGGAACGGACGGGTAGTTAGAAACGAGTGTTTCGAGTCCAGCAGCCCGGTGACCGAGTGGATTTTCGTGGTTTCGATCGCATCCGTCTCGGTCATGTCCGGCATGATCGTGGCCATGCGCTTCGCCAACATGGATTTCCCCGTCCCTGGGGGTCCTACCATGATTAGATTATGATTTCCCGCGGCAGCGACTTCGAGCGCGCGTTTCACGTGGTGCTGGCCTCTCACCTCGTCGAAATCCACTTCGTAGGAGCGGTGGGAATTGAAAAACGCCCGCCGGTCGAGATGGAATGGCGGGATGATGACATCGCCATTCAGGAAGTCCCAGGCTTGTTTGAGATTGCGGATCGGGAACACCTGGATTCCTTCGATCACTGCTGCTTCCGGCGCGTTTGCCTCTGGCACGAACAAGCGGCTTCTCCCGCGGCTTTTCGCTTCGAGCGCGATGGATAGAACGCCTTTCACTGGTCGCACCGTGCCATCTAGCCCCAGTTCTCCGACCACGCAGCAATCCTCCGCGTTAAAGGGTTTCGTTCCGCTCGCTGCGATCATCGCCAGCGCGATGGGCAGATCGAATGACGGCCCTTCCTTCTTCAAATCCGCCGGCGCGAGGTTCACCGTCTTGATCCCGTCATCCAGGTGCAGCGCGGATGCGCCGATGGCGGAAATCACGCGCTGTGAGGACTCTCTAACCGCAGCATCGGGAAGTCCGACGATGATCACGATCGGCTTGTCCGCTCCGCGGGCGTTGACCTCGACTTCGACTTCCTGGGCATCGACCCCACGCAGCGCGGCTGAAAATAGGCGGGTAATCATGTGAACAGCGAAGTTTTGAGAATTTCCCGCACGGCTGGCAAGGTCAAAGAACAACGGCAATCCGAAGCGGGAGCCTGGCCTGACGGCGACACTTTAACAGGCGCCTCACGATCCTGCACTTCAATCAGCTTCCGACATCCCTCCCGGTGGACGTCGAAGATCTCCATTCGTTCAACTTCTACACCGCAGCCATCTTTCTCACTGCAACGACCGGGGCGGGACGGTTCGGGTGGATCGATGTTTAAGAGCGGCATAGGATTTGAATGAGGATTCTGGTAGATTTAAGGATTGCCGGGAGCCAGGGGGGCGTGCCATCGTACGCAACAATGTCTGCCTATCGTAAAACTGTTGGAGTCTATGCGGTATTGGGATCCTGGGCGTTGTGCGCGCCGGTAGTCATGGAGCCACTCGTCGTCACTGCCTCGGCCCTCGCTCCGGCGGAACCGGTGCCACTTTCTCCGTCCACCGTGGACTCCGTATCGGCGGAAACGGCGGCGGAGCGGGACATTTTCACCGTGCGGCAGGCCTTGGAGTTGATTCCCAATGTCGCGGTCAGCGAGGAGGAGAGCGCTCGCGCGTCGTCGTTTTCGGTGCGCGGATCGCACGAAATCACGTTTCACGAATTCACCGGTGGTCGCACGGGCGTCGGCTTTTATCTCGACGACATTCCTTGCTCGGACGCGTATGGGCGTGATTTGGCACTGTTCGCGGTGGAGCGGATCTCGTTTTACAAGGGTCCGCACGGGACGGCGTTCGGGGTGCCGAACTCGATGGGGGTTTTCGACGTGGTGACCCGTCCACCTGGCCCCGGCCTCCATGGTGAGGCGTCTTACACCTATGGCAGCTATGAACTGAATCAAGTGCAGGCAAACGTCAGCGGCCCGATTTCACCAACGCTTTTCTTCGGACTCGACGGACTCTATACGCAGGATGACGGCTGGTACGAAGACCGGCTGACTGGCGAATCCTATGGCAAGCACGAGACCGCCAGTGGACGGGCGCGCCTGCGGTGGCTGGCAACCGAGCGGTTGGAAATCAATCTCACGCTTCGTCTGGCCGAAGGCTGCCGACGGCAAGTGGATCGAATCGTTCGATCCGAAGTTCTCGGGCGGCATGGGCGGACGCGCCTACACCACGGAGAACAACGCCTACACCTACAACTGGGACGTGCAACATGACCTCGCCGGGTTGACCGAGCTGATGGGTGGCAAGGACGCCGCCGAGGCAAAGCTCGACAACCTTTTCCGCGAGGATCTCGGACGTTCCAAATATGCGCTTTTCTCGGTCTTTCCGGATTCCACGGCGATGGTCGGGCAGTTTTCGATGGGGAACGAGCCCAGCTTCGCCACGCCTTACATCTACAATCATCTCGGGGCTCCTTGGAAAACCCAGAAACGCATCCGGCAGTTGTTGGAGTATGCGTTCACGGATACCCTGCACGGCATTCCCGGCGACGAGGATGGCGGTGGCATGTCTGCCTTTGTCGTGTTCTCCATGATGGGATTCTATCCGGTTGTCCCGGGAGTACCCGTGTATGAGCTGGGAAGTCCGGTCTTCGACAAGGTGACCTTGGAAATGACTAACGGAAATCGACTTCAACTCAATGCCAATGGAACCTCCCGCGATCACAAATACATCCGCAGCGTGAAACTGAATGGCAAGCCGGGCAACGCACTTTGGTTTAGCCATTCGGATGTCCTCAACGGTCTCAACATCGATCTGGAAATGTCCGACACGCCCGACAAGACGCTCGGGCAAGCCCCTGCGGATCTTCCTCCTTCCCGCATTACTCTGGATCCGCGACAATTCCAGTAGCCGCACGAGTCCGACTCTGGAATCCCGTCACGCCGATGCCCCAATCCCGCAACCTTGCCGCTTCCATCTCCGCCGTCTGGTTAGCCATGATGTTGGTGCTATGGGGGCGGTATCGAGTAATCCGGTGAGTTCACTCCTTCCCGTCCTCTCGCTGCGGACGCCGAGCTGCCTTTCCCCGATGCTGCCTCGCTCAATGGTTCCTAGCAATTCCAGCCCGTCGAGCTCCCTCCCGGCTACATCGCCGATCAAGGCGTGACGCCGGGTCTGAGCCCGCCGATTGCCGATGCGTGGGAGAACACTCCGATCAAGACTCCCTCGCCATGGAACATGAATACCTAGGGCTCGGGCCGCCGCACCGGCGAGGGCACGGACAAGCCCTATTGGCCCGATTCCGTCTATTTCCCCAGCTATCCGGAGTCATGGGATCGCGTGAAAATGGGATTGCTCCGTCGCAATTTCACCGTGCCGCAGCAATGGCAGGGTCGACGGATCATCCTTCATTTCGGGGCCGTCGCCGGTGAATGCGTCGTGATGGTGAATGGCAAATCCGCCGGAACCCATTTCGACAAATATCTGCCTTTTGATCTCGATATCACGGAACTCGTTGCCGCGGGCAAGGACAGCGAGTTGCTGGTGGGCGTGCGCTCGCATAAATTGTTCAACAAGCGCAGCGCCACTTTTGGGAAGATGATCGCGCCGTATCCGACCGGTTCGGAAACGGCCCGTTTGGTAGGCATCTGGCAGGACGTGAGCCTGCTGGCAGTGCCGCAGGTGCGGGTCGCCGATGTGTTCGTGAAGCCGCAGGTGAGGATGAACGCGCTCGCGCTGGAAATTATCGTTAGGAATGACACCTCCGCACCGCGAACCGTGAGCGTGGGAGGAAACGCGAGCCCGTGGATCAACCGTGCGGGGAAGGACATCGACACCGCTCCCATCCCCGCCGGTTCCCATGGCGACATCTCGGCATGCGCGCCCGCAAGCTCGATCCCACCCGCCAGTGGATTTCCTGCGATGGTGATGAAGACATCAGCGGCCGCCTGCCGGTATGGAGTAAGCACTTCGGCCACGGCTCGCGTGTTGACGCGTTGCCCGGGCTTGAAAAGCCGCTCATGTTGGGCGAGTCCGGTGGCAGCTATTACGCCCGGCCGTCCCAGTTGATGGAATTCAACGGCCGGCGCGCATATGCCAGCTATGAAGGCCGCAGCGAGGCCCTGGCCATCGATGTCCATGACAACATCGTCCACATGGCTCGCCCGCGGCTTGCTTATTTCTCCGCCAGCGAGACCGCCTGGTTCGGTGTGGAGCTTCTGAATTTCGGCTACAGCGACTTCAGCCGTTTGCCGACGAAGGACGACGGTGTCGTTTTTACCCGTCCCTATCAGGAGGGGAAGCCGGGCATGCAGATCGAGCGGATTCCTCCTTATGTGGAAACGTTGAATCCCGGTTGGGATCCCAAGCTCCCGCTTTACAAACCGCTGCCCATGTTCGACGCCGTGAAAGCCGCCCTTGCGCATCCGGCGCCCGCGGCGAGTCCGTGGAGTAAGCGCAACGTTCCCGCCGGGACGCAACCGGATCCCGTGGCGGCCACCGTCACCGCCGTCGGCTTCATCGGCAACAAGGCCGATCCGCTGGGGCGCCGCCTGGTGGATCTTGGCATTCTCGTTTCTGATGGAGAGCAGGCTTTCACCATCATCGGCGGTAGCGCTGCCACCAACGCGAGTGCGGCCCTGAGCAAGTTGAAGGGGAGTCGCCATGCTCATGCTCGGAGATGCCGATGAAGCCGCGCTGCCAGCCGGCCTGGAACTCACCAGGCGAGGGGCAACCGCTCTCGTTCCCGATCCATTCCACCCGTGGACTTCCTCCTTCAAGCTATCAGACCTCTATTTCGCCGAAGACGGCGCGGAGCGATTCATCATGCGCCGTGGCATCGGCGGCAGCCTCCCACCGAATGCGAAGATCCTTTTGCAAGCCGGCAATACCGATTGGTCGCTCTTCAACGAAGCGCCAGAATACGCCAAGTGCGCCGCTGTCGTGCTTTACGAGAAATTGATCAAACCCGCCGGTGCTGCCGTGGTCGAACTCCCTTGGGGAAAAGGAAAACTCATCGTATCCATGTTGGACTACCGCATCGAAACCTCCACTGCGGATGAGATGTGGCGGACCCCTTTTTACCCGCGCCGGGGTCAGGCTGGGTGACGCCGCCGGTCGCGGCACCGTTGCATTCGATCACGAAGGCGTTCTGATCGCCGCCATGGGCGCGGGCCGATTCGCAGCTCCGGATCTTGAGGCGGCGATGGAAACGGATTTCATCGGCGATCTGGCAAACGGCATTGTTTGGAAACCTGTCGCGAGTCCCAGCCGGGATCGATTCCAACTGCGGGATCTCGGGCAGGAGGGACCGGAGAACGGGGCGTTCGCGAGTTACTTCAGCTTCTGGATCCGCAGCCCCCGGGCGCCAGGCAATCTGCTCGCCGATGCCCCCGATGCGCCGTGTTTCGCCATTCACTGTTATGTTTCCGGCGGCTGCCGCCTCTTCGTCAACAGCAAGGTCCATGAGTCGATGCCACCTGAAAACGCCGACTACCGCAAGCTGCTGACCTACGATGGCATCCTCTTGAAGAAGGGATGGAACCGCTGCGTGATCAAGGTGGTGTCGGATTCATTGGTGGATCCCAACCCGGCGACGTTGGCTGTTCGGATTTCCTCGAATCGCCCGGAGTATTTGCGCCAGCTCGATTCCGCGGTTGAACACCAGTTGGATTCAAAATGAGGTTGGAGCGCCCACTCCTCCCAGCGGGTGCCCGGTCACCGCATCCCATGCGATCTGTTGGAGGATAAGATTGAGCTTTTCTTCACGCCAGAGGGGATTCACCGACCTTTCGAGGACGGCGGGGATTGGCAGCCCGACCGGTGTCCGCCTGTAGAGAACCGCGAAATTGCAGTAGGACGCCAGCGCCTCCACGGGTGCCTGAGGATGGCCTAACTTGTCGGTAAAAAGCTCGGATTGTCTTTGAATCCCGGGAACGTTTCCGGCGATGACCCTTTCCCTCAGCGCGAGCACCGCCTGGCCCACCGGGACCGCGAAGACGACCTGCCGGCCGAGCTTCTGGTTCAGAGCCGCCACGTAGTCGTCCATTTGCTTGAAGTAGGGCGC
>JACMMB010000351.1 GCA_014379305.1 Akkermansiaceae bacterium | reverse complement strand
ATGCGTGACTCCTCCTTTCAAACCGCATCTGGAAGACAAGCTTTGGCTCGCGCTATTCTGGTCGCCGGCGTTGAAAAAAGTATGGGAACAATTGCTTCGGGGGAGCCATTTACGGCGACTGCGGGGCTTGATTCCATTCGGGTGGGTGCTCGATCCGGAGCCGTTGCCGCCGCATGGGGCTTTGCCTAAACTGAACGCGCATTCGTGGGAGGAAGTCGGTGAATTTTCCCAGAAAGAGCGACAACTGGTGCTGAAAATCAGCGGATTCCACGAGTCGGCCTGGGGTTCGAGGGGAGTATTTGTCGGGCATGATCTTTCCTCGGCAGAGTGGGCGGAAAGACTCCAACATGCCCTCTCCCAAGCCAACGAGCAGCCGTGGCTGTTACAGGAATTTCACGAAGGCCGGCGTTTTGAGCATCCCATGTATGAAGAGGATGGCTCGGTGAAAATGCTGGAGGTGCGAGCCCGGCTTTGTCCCTATTTTTTCACCAACCGGGATGGCCAGACCTCGTTTGGCGGTTGTCTTGCGACCTTGGTGCCTGCGGACAAGAAGAAAATCCACGGCATGAGCGATGGAATCCTGGTGCCCTGCGTGATTGATGAAAATTAATGGGTTTCCGCATTATCTATCGCTTCGCAGATGGCGGGAAAAATTTGCCGTTTGCGGGAAACCACTCCTTGAGCGAGGAACAGATTTTCGTCGATCCGCTTGAATGGAATGCCGCCGACAATGGCGGGATCACCGACGGCCAACACCATGCTTTTAAGGAGCGCGACATCAGTGATGGCGAGGACGGCCAGATGATAACCCTTTGATTGCTGGAGTTCGCGGAGTGCAGCTTCAAGCTCTTTGCGGCGGGCGCTGAAGCCGTGGAGATCGCGCTCTTCGACTTGAGAGACGCTGATGAACTTGCCTTGTTCATTGAATTCCTTGCGGTCGGTATTGATGATTTCCTCGGTTGTGCCGCTGGCTATCAGCGAGCCAATGGCAAAAAATTCCTCGGCGAATTCCTTGGCATCGACCCGGGCGATGCCGCTTAGCCAGGTGAGCATGCGGCGGTCCAGATTCGTCGTGGTAGGCGAGGTGAGACAGAGGGTATCCGAGACGATTCCGGCGCAGAGACATAAGGCGACTCCCGGGGCGGGGATGAGATCGCGGTGGAAAAATTTCCGTGCGACCAGGGTGCAGGTTGAGCCGACAGGTTCGTTGAGGTAACGGATGGGCTCGCGGGAAACGAGATCCCCGGAAAGGCGATGGTGGTCGATGACTTCGGTTATGATCGCTTCCTCAACGCCGGAGACGGCCTGAGCGTATTCATTGTGATCGACGAGGGTCAGGCGGATGCGCGGCGGATCGACAAGGTCGGATTTGGCAAGGACGCCGATCATGGTCTTGTGATCGATTTCCATGACCGGGAAGAGGTCCTGGTCCACGTTGCCGAGTTGCTTCCGCAGCTTTGAAACGGGTTCGTTGTCGTTGACCGTGGTGAAGTCCGTTTCCATGACATGGCGGACGGTGCGCGAGCATCGGATCAGGGTGTTCGCACTTGCGGTATCCTGACGGCAGGAAAGCAGCATCACGTTTTTTTCCAATGCGAATTTGATAATTTCATCAGTCACCGGATTGCTGCCCGTGACTAGCAGGGCGCGGGTGCCTTTTTCGATCGCCAGGCGTTGAATGATGGGGCGGTCACCGCAAATCACGAGAAATTGGTGGACGTTGCCTTCGGCTGTCGCCAAGTCGAGGCGGGCGTTGACGGTGTTTTGTGAAGATGCGCCGACGAGGAGGATGAGATCCTCTTCATGATCGCAGTCCGGGAGGGCGACGGCATGGCTCCGGGCGTTGAGGGTTTCAGCCAGGTTGGCGAGCGAGGCGTGGACGGTCCGCACACTGATGCCCTCGGTATTTTCCGGCAGGAGGAGTTTGAGGAGATTGATGTAGCGAAGCATTCCCACCACAAAGCCGGTCGAATCGATGACGGGAACGCAGCGGATGCCTGCGGCCAACATTTTTTTGTAAGCGATCAGGAAGGTATCGCTGGGGGAAACCTGGATGATGTCCCTTTGGGCGATCATGCCGGCACTCGTGCGTGCATCCATCAGGAGAAACGGCGGCTCGAAGCCTGCTTTCTCAAGAACCCACTTGGTGCGTTGGGAAACCTCTCCGCAGCGTGCCGCGATGGCATCGGGCTGTTCACCGGTGGCGCGCAGGAGGGCGGCGTGGCCGATGGCGGAGCAGACCGCGTCCGTGTCCGGATTCTTGTGACCGATGACGTAATAAGGAGGCATGGGGAGGACTGTATCAGATTACATACGCTCAGGGCAACGAATCCCTAACATGCCCAATCCTTTTGCGAGGACGCGGGAGGTCAGCTCGCAGAGAGCAAGGCGGCTGGATTTGGTGGCTGCCTCGGATTTCAATACCTGGCAGGCCTCGAAAAAGGAATGGAACGCGCGGGCAAGCTCCAGAAGGTAGTTTGCCAGGAGATTCGGGCGGAAATCCTCAAGCACCAGAGGCAGCACCTCGCCAAAACGGGCAAGCAGCCGGGCAAGATGGATTTCCTCCTCTTTCTCCAGGATGATTTTGGCCGCCGCGGCATCGAAGGCATGATCTAGCTTGCGGAAAATCGAGCGGATGCGGACGTGGGAATATTGCAGGTATGGAGCGGTATCGCCTTGCAGCGAGAGCATCCTATCCCAGGCGAACACGTAATCGGTCAGGCGGTTCTGGGAAAGCTCGGCGAATTTTACCGCGCCGATGCCGACGATTTCCGCAATCGCGGCGGCTTCCTCAGCGCCGAGCTCCGGATTCTTTTCGGCAATCGCGGCCGCCGCGCGCTCGACGGCTTCTTCGAGCACATCGGTGAGGCCGACGTTTTCGCCGGAGCGGGTTTTCATCAGTTTGCGATCTTCCCCGAGGATGGAGCCAAAGGCGATGTGGACGAATTCGGTGGTTTTTCCCCAACGCCTGGCGGACTCGAATATTTGGCGGAAATGAAGTTGCTGCGGGACGCCGACGACATACCAGATCTGGTCCGCGTGCCATTGATCGATGCGGTATTGAATGGTGGCGAGGTCAGTGGTGGCGTAAAGGAAGCCGCCATCGGCTTTGCGAATGATCGCGGGGTTGTCGGTCCAGCCATCCTCCTTATGCACTTTGAACGGGTCCTGCTCCGGGGCTTTCGTTTCGTCGGAAAAAATGCAGATCGCGCCATTGCTTTCGCGCGCCAGACCGGATTCCAGAAATTCATCCACCAGGCCCGGGAGCATGCTGTTATAGAAGCTTTCACCAAGCCAGTGATCGAATTTCACGTCAAGGCGGGCGTAAATTTTCTCCAGGCCGGCTTTTGAAACGTCGATGCACTGCCGCCAGATGGCGAGGTTCCCGGCATCGCCGGACTGGAGTTTTACCAGCTCGCTTTTACACGTCTCGAGAACCGCCGGGTCGGACTTGGCGGCGGCATTGACATCGCGATAAATCCGGACGAGTTCGGTGATCGGGTCGGCTGCAAGAGCATTGGGGTCCAGCAGTGATTTCCAGCCGTGGAGAATCATTCCGAACTGGGTGCCCCAATCACCGATGTGGTTGTCGGCAATGACCTCGTAACCGAGAAAGCGGGCGATACGGCAGAGTGAATCTCCGAGTATGGTCGAACGGATGTGGCCGACATGCATCGGCTTGGCGACGTTCGGGGCCGAAAAATCAATGACGATGCATTTGCCTTTGCCGGGCTCGGGAGCGCCGAGGCGCGGGTCTTTGAGAATAGCCTCGGCGTGGGCGGCATAGGCTTCACGCAGGATCGTGAAATTAATGAACCCCGGGCCGTCGATTTTGGCCGTAGCCAGATCCCCAAGGTCGAGCCCGGCTATGATTTGTCCGGCCAGGACGCGGGGGTTGGTCTTGCGGCTTTTCGCCAGAACCATCGCCGAGTTACTCTGATAATCGCCGAAACGCAGATCGGCGGAAGGGGCGATGTTGGGCGGAATCGCTTCTCCCACGGCGGCTTCTATGGCGGCGGCGAGGCGGTGTTCAAGATTCTGTAAGAGGGTCATGGGGAAGCGCGGCTTCAGCAAGACTCAGCGTTTCCCGCGCTGAAGCGCAAGGGTTTTGGATCGAGGATGTCCACAATTTCCTCACGGGTTACGGCGGCGGCAAGCTTGCGGCGGACTTCGCCGTTGGTGAACATTTTCGCAATCGCGGAGAGGGTTTGCAGATGGAGATGGTAGTCCTTGCGGGGGACGATGAAGAGGATGATGAAATGGGCCGGTGCCTTGTCGAGCGCGCCGAAGTCGATGCCCGCCTTGGAGCGGCCGAACACGGCGACGACTTCCTGCATGGTATCCGAAAACGTATGCGGGATGGCCAGCCCGGAGCCGATACCGGTGCTGATCTGCGCCTCGCGCTCCTTCAGGGCGGCAAGAATATCCTGGCGGCAGACTTTCGGGATATCGCCTTTTTCCGCAAGGAAATCCACCAGCTCCTCGATCACCGGCCAATGCTCGGTTGCCTTCACCTCCAGAAGGATGCGGTCGAGGTCCAGCAATTTGGCTAACTTCATATAGTGGTAGGCGGACAGTTCGCGGCGCTGCTGTCGGGAAGGGTGAGTTGATTAGAGATGCCCCCCTGATTTGGCAAGAAGATTTACAAGCTGACCCTACCAGGGTTCCTGCACCAGTGGGGAGAAAAGATTTCGGACCACGGATGGAACGGATTTTCACGGATGAAGATCTTGAATGGGCTGAATTTCGCCAGTCTTGGAAACCATGTCGTGAAAATCAGAGAAGGAATTGCGATCCAAGCCATCTTATCCGTGATATTCCGTGAAATCCGTGGTTCATGGCTCCCATCATCCGCTGGTGTCTCCCTAGTGTAGGAACCCTGTGTCGAAGAATGGAATTCCCCTATTGACGAAACTCTGAAATAGTGCCAGATTTCAACGTGATTCAGAGCTTCTCTGACAAGGAAACCGAGAAAATCTGGAACCGTCAGCGGTCGCGAAAGCTGCCGCCGGAGATTCAGGATCGCGCCTTGAGGAAGCTACGCGAACTTGCCGCCGCCCCTACCCTCGAAACACTCCGCTTTCCTCCGTCCAACCGCCTGCACGCTCTCCTAGGCGACCGAAAAGACAAACACGCCATCCGCATCAACGACCAATGGCGCATTACCTTCCAATGGGGGCCGCAGGGTCCGGAGGAAGTCAAAATCGAGGATTACCACTGATACCATGAAAACCGCAGCACCACTCCGCAATCCGCATCCCGGCGAGACGCTCAAGGAAGCGCTCCAAGACTACGGGATCACCCAATACCGGCTAGGGCAGGACTTGGGCATCCCGCACAGCCGCGTCACTGCGATCATCAAAGGCCGCCAGGGAATCACCGCCACCACCGCACTGAAGCTCGGCAAATACTTCAGCACACCTCCCGAATACTGGCTCAACCTCCAGCACATGCACGACCTCGCCGCCGCTCGTGAGGAACAGGGTGACGCCCTTTCGCAGATCCGCCCGCTCTGCCCCTGAACAAGTTGCTTGCCCCTATCCATGGAGGAAAAATGTTAAAATGAAGCACCTAACCTAAATGGTAAATATGGATTATTTTCTACGCTTCTTACGCGTGCGGATTTTTCTCTCCTCGGCGGTGATGAATCTGTCCCAGGCTTCCACCTGTGTTAGATCCGCAAATGGCAATGAGTCTATAAACGGCATCGTTTCCTGATGGATGTTGGGATCATAACCAAGAGCCAGCAGTTTGTAAGCTCTTCGCATCAGGCCGGGCGCGTCATCATTGTCCGTCGCGTGTATCATGTAGAATTTCACGTTACCTTTTTCACTCGGTACATAGTTGTCGTAAATCGGAAATGGCATCACATGCTTGTAACCTAGCTCATTCTTGAATCTGCTCACAAATAATTCAGATGCGCGACTTGGCGTTGCCTTCTCCAAGATGGAGATGTCTGCATTACCCCACCACTTTTTCAGGCGATCCGTTTTCCCTACGTCACCAAGGGCTGCAAGATAACGATCATACCACCCCGCCATCAGAAAGTAGAATATTTCTACTTTATTGGGATCGTTCTTGTGCTCTGAAACAAATTTTACCGTGTCCCAGTTGCATTCATCTGTCCTTTGATCCAGTAAACAGAACGCTGGACCTTTCACCGGGCTTTCGCGCAATCGATCAGGTAGCTTTATGTTGCAGTCGCCTTCACGGATGACACGCTTTCTCCCATCGCTTTTCGTGGCGTCGATCATCTTACGCAAGGCTCCAGCAGATCTCCGATCCCATTCGAAGAGTTCAAAGCGATCGATTCGCTTGTAACCTTTCCCTGGGTTCCCTTCCCAAACACTCCTAGCCGCCCATGTTCCTGAATCCTCACGTCCATCCTGTGGGCCTGCGAACGCATCAATGTATGTGCCACGGCGAGTTATTTTTACGAAAAGCTGAAGATACGTTCGAATCAGCAATGCTTTTCTGTGCGTCCATATCGCGCCCGGAAGCATTTGAAATTTTTCCTCAATCTCCTTGCAGGGAATCTCATCCAAATTGATGAGGAACTCGTCATCGTACTGCGATGAAAGCTCTAAGTCCTGCATTCCTAGGAAACTAGAGGTAACCCGTTCCATATGTCACCATCCAATTCGCGACCCGCATCTTTCTTGCCCATGCCCACGAGCCGTATGCCATCAATATCAAGAACCGACTTTTTTTGCTCATCAGTGACTATTTCCTCCGGTACCCAATGACCCCATTGTTTAAAGTGGAAAGCCACTCCCGATTTTTTGGCTTGATCGCGCAGAACCCTAGCCCATTGCGGCAACATCGGGCGTGCCCCGGGTCCGCTTTCGCCACCTGCAATTACCCAATCTATACCGTGAAGGCCTTGGCGTGGCGCGGCTTTAATCCAGGGTGTAAGGTCAACCTCTCCAAGTAGGGGTTCGCAGCTCAAAAATCTAACGGATGCCTTGTGCTTGAGTAAATGTGGAAGCCTTAACTTGGCATATTTCTGGTTCTCAACGGTTGTTCCAAGCCATACATTATCAGGCCAAACAGAGTCCCATCTTGCCATCTTCGCGATGTTCTGGGGTCGCTTGGTGAGTAGTAACCAAGCGAGATGCGGTGTGGCTTCGATCAAATCCCATAGCCGTTCCCGCCATGGATTTAGCTCCGCACGCCTTTCGAAAACGTCCGACATGGAAGCGCAGAAAACGCGGCGACGTTCTCCGACACGTTCTGCTTCAACATTCCATTTGAGAGGTTCGGCCCAATGATTGTCGGTGAAAAATCTTCTGGGGGCGTCCTGCCCCCAAACTTTTTTTCCAACCCTTTTAGCCCAAGTCTCAGCGTAACAATGGTTGCAGGCGGGTGAAACCTTTGAACACCCCCACCATGGATTGAAAGTGTGATGAGTCCATTCGATGGAAGAATTCTTAGCCACTCCAAAGAGCTTAACCTTCCTGAAATAATTGTCGAGATCGAATCATTTTACAAAATCAAGGAACCTAGGAATTCTCCAAGCGATCCTGTGAACACCTGCGCTACTGGCAGCCAAGCTATTCCCACGGTATGGGCTGCGCTCCTGTTGTATCCGGGTATGAGCAGCCCCTGGACGTTCGACCCTTAGAAGTGCAGTCATTCGGGTCAGGTGTCGCATTTCAACATTTATTACCTCTAGCTTCGTAGCATAGGCGCCCAGCGGGGATTGGTCACGGTGGGCGGGGCAGGAGTCAGAATCCTAGCGGTCGGGTTTGCGGAATCTCGAATGACTTCCGGATGGGGCGGTTGATTTCCTCGGTGTAGGGACAGATGGCGTCGGCGGCGTGCTGGATGGCGGAGCGGCGGGTGTTGAGGGTTT
>JACMMB010000350.1 GCA_014379305.1 Akkermansiaceae bacterium | reverse complement strand
GCATTTCCTTTAAATCGTCGTGCACCCGTTTTGCGTGTTGTACCGAATCGCCATCGGGATTTCGCAAACGCCTCGTCCACGAAATTCCGGCTGCCGATCACCGCCCCATCCGTAAAATAGCGCACCCGGCGGCGCAGCAACTTGCCGAAGGGAATTTCTCCATCTGCGAGGTGTTCACCCTGTGTGTCCTGCTTTGAAATTCCTTTGCGCAAGGTCTTCGTGACCATCTTCCCATACCGGCCGACGGTTTGCTCCGATTTTCCGATAGCTCCGCTCATCAGCAGCTTTCGATACTCCCGCGAAACTCCGCTGGCCCACAAATCGGCATCCGCTCCGATCCCATGATGCGCCCGCAGCGCCCTTACCAAGCCGGCCCGTGCGGTTTTGCCATTACCTTTCGAACCGCCACCGATCGCTTCGCCGTAGCTGCTCCAGCGATAGTCCGCCGGATCCTTCACCATGCCGGCGCGCACTGGATTCAGGTCGATGTAGGCGGCGATGGTCTTCGCCGCCACACCGTCTTCCACAATCACACTTTTGAAACGGTCTTCCCAGAGACGGCCTGTTCGCGAATGCCTCCGGTTGTGCCACTGCGTATAGCGCTGCAACAGGCCCTTCATGAACTCACCCAGGTCATGCATCCGATAGGTAAAACGCCTGTGAACCGCCGTCACCGCCTCATCCAGCTCCGATTGCGCACTATAAATTGTCGTTCGGGCGTCCGCCAATTCCTTTGCCACCGCAGCCACGAATGCCGCGCTATAAATCGCAGACAATCGTTTTAGCAGGCCCTCATCCGAAAGCCCGCCCTCTGCCATCGGCGGCACCTCAAGGAGAATATGGAAGTGGTTATCCATCAGACAGAATGACACCGCCCGGCAGCCCGTGAATTTTTCCTGCAGGCGCATCAAAGCCCGGAATTTTTCCTTCTCCTCCGGCCCAAACGCAAAGCGCCGGTCCACGACACGAGAAATAACATGGTAAAACACCGGCTTTCCGCCGGATTTCCGCCACTCCGCCAGCCAGCGCGCCTTTCTCATGGAGAAGAATTTACCCACGCCGGAAAGAAGTGGCAAGGAATTCTGATTAAGGGCCTGTCCCTTTATTAGTTTTTCGGATCAGGCGACGACGAGCGGGAAGCTCAGATGCCATACGAGCCGTTGCCTGCATCCGTTTTGTTCGCCGTTGTTTCGGCTGTGGTCGCGGCAGTCATGGCTTCGGCTGGTCGGTGGCTAGCGGTCTAGCCCATGCGGGCAGCTCGGCATAAGGCTTCTCCGTGGTCTGCTCAAGTAGCTTCTGAGTCCGCAAATCGAACCTCTCGAATCTGAACGGCCCGTGCGCAAAGCCGGAACGCACAATCAAGGCGGCACCGTCAGCCGATGTGTCCCAATCGTCTATGAATGGGTAACCGGATCGAAAGTCCACCCAGTGCTCGGTAGAAACCATCAGTCTGATCGAATCATTCACTGGTACTCCACGGCGGTTCCGCTCACCGAAGCGTGTCCAGCCAATGAGTCCATTTTTCGTTACCTTGGCAAGAAGGCAACGCCCCTGTCTGGTCCACAGCTCCGAATGACCATCCGCAAATCGCACTCTGACGTTGCCAATCAGCCGCTCAGTGTCACTTGAGTCACTGCCAACAGGCACAATCTCAACAGTTGTAGGCATCGGTGCCGCATAAACGCCACCAATCAGCAGTGCGATGATCGCAGACCTGATGACTTTCGAGCGCGGAGTCTTCATGGCGATGGACTCAATTGGTTGGGCGAACGATTGAGTGCTCCTACGGGAGCGAATGAAAGGAAAATGAAATGTGAGTGAAATGTTTATTGCCCGTTAGGAGGCACGGCTTGTGTGTTCCCAGCTTGGTTGGAGGAACAAGGCGTTCCGGATATGAGAGCCATCTGGATGGTTCTTCACTACGGGCCATTGGCCCGAGTCTGATTGGAACCGCCCTGTATGGAGCCGTATGCAGGGTGGTGTGGAACCCGGGAGCTAATCACTCCCGGGAACCCGATTCGATCGTTCATTTCTGCTGCTCCCAGGACGATGCGACAAAGTATCGATAATCTTCCGGCGGCTGCTTGATTGAGTAGCTCTTTCTGTTCTGAATGGTCTGATAGTGACCATTCAGAAAGAATTTTCCGTCAAGGGTCTTGGGTGGCTCGTGTTCTGGTAACACGGAATGAACCAACTCTCCGGATTCCAGGCTTCTAAATATTAGCTCATGTCCATCGGGAAAGTCCCTCCCGACTCCGCACACCAGTGGATGCGAGATACCTTCAGACGTTGCATCAACATGAACAAGGTTACCCAAAGTTAAAGTGGTGCGGCCTTGCTCTGTGGGTGTGTCGGTTGGTGCCGGATGCTCAACTCTCGAGCAACTGAAAAAGCACAGCGCAGCAAGTATGGAAAATGTTTTCATTGTTTTCTGCTCGAACGATAGATGTGCGCCCAACAGCGCGATGGAAGGGATGTTGAAATGAAATTGAAAAGCTTATGGCCGGTTGGTGCGCCACGCATCTTGTTCGGCTTGTTTTGTTCATGGATACGCTCCAAGTTCCTTCATTCCCTCAACTGGATCAATCTGGCCTGTGAGTGATGAAAAGCCACCCGTCGGCTCACGTTTCAAAAATAACAGATATCTTCTTTTCTCTTTTGGATCGAAACCGACGAGTCCCGCTCCATTGATGACGGGCTGCTTCGGAGGAGGATCTTGCCTCAAGTAATGAAAAAGAAAGTTCTTATTCTTCTCTTCGCCCTTCAATACGGAGAGCACTTCGAAGGTTGCTTCCATCTCTACTGCGGGAATCGGTCTGGGAACATTGTCTTCTCCGGTCATGCGGATGCCGCGAGGGAGTTCTGTTTTCTTTCCGGTGTCTTTCACGCCGATTGGTGTGGCAATGACAATCTAGTCAGCTTCTGCGGTAAGCTTATCGTATGGCCAATGTGCCAGCGGTCTAGCTTGAGCGAATGAACTGGCGATGAGGACCAAAGCAATTAACGCGGTGATCTGGAGGATGGTTTTCATGTTTTGCAGAACGTCAAAGAGCCAGCTCAGCCATTAGCGGGAGCGCACGTTGAG
>JACMMB010000349.1 GCA_014379305.1 Akkermansiaceae bacterium | reverse complement strand
CATGCCCGCAATCTGCTGCGCCGCCGTCTTCGTAGCTACCTCCAGGCCCATGCTCCCGGGTTCACCGAGCAGAAGCGCTATCTTGTTACCATCGCCCGCGCCGATGCGATCAACGCCTCCAACGCCGAACTCGAAGCCGATTGGCTCCACCAGGCGCGCAGGCTCGGTCTCTTCAAGTAGCGGATTGCCCGGTTCCGAACCCGTTCATGATTTTTTATTTCCTGCAATGTCCCACTGCGACGTCTTGGCCATTGACCGCTGCATGAACACCGCATAAGCAGCCCACCGGGATTGCGACCGTTTCACGCCCGAACAAAAATTCTCAACACTTCATGTACGACCGTAAAACTTGGATCGTTCTCGCGATCTGTGGTGCCTTGCTCGCCACGAATATTTACTTCTCCTCACAAA
The DNA here is from genome assembly GCA_014379305.1 of Akkermansiaceae bacterium. GTDB lineage: Bacteria > Verrucomicrobiota > Verrucomicrobiia > Verrucomicrobiales > Akkermansiaceae > Luteolibacter. The sequence goes on along the minus strand of JACMMB010000349.1, from coordinate 9,902 downwards.
GGGCTCCAGTAGAGCGCAGGCAACAACCCGTCACTCAGACTGCTCCGTCCGGAGTCGCTCCCACCGCCGAGGTCCCCGGACTCAGCGTCGAAACCCCTCCCCCGCCCACCGAGGAAAAACTCATCGTCCTCGAAAACGACAAGGTCGCCTTCACTCTCTCTACCCTTGGGGGAGGAATCAAATTTGCCAAACTCAAGGCCCAGAAAAACGTCGGAAAGTCATCCCGGGTCAAGATCAACCGCAACGGCTCAGGCCCCATAGCCGGACTATTCGGGCCCGGCGAAACGCTGGACAACTCGCCTTACGCATACAAAGAGGATCAATCCGTAGCGGGTAAAAGCGCCGTCTTCATCGCGCCGCTGCCCACCGGCATCATTGCCAAGAAAACCTTCTCGCTTGAAGATTCGAACATTCCGGGAGCGCCCTATTTCATCAAGCTCGTCCTCGAGCTTGAAAACACCACCAAGGCGAATATCGATCTGACCCAATACGGACTTTTCTTTGGCGAGGCTTCCCCGCTGTATCAGGATGAGCGCCCGACCCATACCGGCTTCTTCTGGTTCGAAAATGGTGAAATGCACATGAAAGCCGGCACTTCCTTCAAAGGCGGCTGGTTTTCCTCTGACAAATCAATCCTCGCAAGCGATGCGGGCGATACCATTCTCTATGCCGGTGTGACGGATCAATTTTTCACGACGGTCATCCGTCCCGAAAAACCGGCCATCGCCCGCGTTTGGGGAAAGCCAAGCTCTATTTCACTGAAGCCCGGCGCAAGCCCTCTGATCTCTGTCCGTGGCGGTATTTCCCTGCCGGATACCGCCTTGGCACCGAACTCCCCGATCACACTCAACTACCGCATTTTCACCGGTCCCAAAGACAACACGATGCTGCGCCGCCTCGACAACTCCAAGGCCGCCGGAACCGGCTGGGGCGATGTCATGCAATATGGCTTTTTCTGGTTCGTTTCACGACCGCTCAACTGGCTGCTCAATACACTGCATAGCGGCCTCGATAATCTCTCGACCACCCAATCATGGGGACTGGCCATCATCTGTTTGACACTCATCGTGCGTGTCGCCATCTGGCCCTTGCACGCCAAGTCCACGCACACCATGAAACGCATGGCCAAGCTCCAGCCCAAGATGGCCGAGCTGAAGGAAAAATACGCTGACGAGCCGAACAAGCTCAACACGGAGATGATGGGACTCTACCGAAAATACGGCATCAACCCCCTCGGTGGCTGCCTCCCGATGTTCATCCAAATTCCCATCTTTTTCGGTTTCTTCAGAATGCTTGATTACGCCGTCGAGCTCCGCAACCAGCCTTTCTTATGGGTCGATGACCTTTCCCAGCCCGACACCCTCACCCACCTCTCCGGCATTCCCATCAATATCCTGCCTATCGTCATGGCCGTCACGAGCGCCCTGCAAATGGCCATGATGCCCAAAACCGGGGATAAAATGCAGCAGCGCATCATGATGTTCATGCCGCTCATGTTCTTCTTCTTCTGCTACAACTACGCCTCGGCTCTGGCACTCTATTGGACAACCCAGAATATCTTCTCCATCGGCCAAACCTGGCTCATGAACAAAATTCCCGAGCCTGAACTCAAGGCGCGTGCGGACGGTGGTAAGAAAACCTGGGTTCAGCGCATGGCGGACAAGCAAACGGAAATGCAGCGCCTTCAGAAAGAGCGCGCAAAAAACGGCGGTAACATGCGCAATGTCACCCCGGAAACTCCCAAGAAAAAACGTCCCCCCCGCACTGGCGGCTGACCTCTTTCTTTCTTTGAAAATTTCCTTATGAAAATCATCATTCTCTCGCGCAACGCGAAGCTCTACAGCACCGAAGCCCTCGTCAAAGCCGCGGAAGTCCGCAGCCACGAAGTCCGTGTCGTGGACTATCTCCGTTGCTACATGAACATCACCTCCCGCAAGCCCAAGATCTACATCGACGGTGAGGAAATCGCTGCGGACGCCGTGATTCCCCGCATCGGCGCGTCACATACCTTTTACGGCAATGCCGTGGTCCGTCAGTTCGAGATGATGAACGTTTTCACCCTCAACGATTCAGTCGCCATCGCCCGCTCCCGCGATAAACTCCGCTCCCTCCAGCTTCTCGCCAAACGCGGCGTCGGTCTCCCCGTAACCGGCTTCGCCCACCACACCTCGGCTTCAAGCGAACTCATCAAAATGTGTGGCGGCGCACCCTTGGTGATCAAGCTCCTCGAAGGCACCCAAGGCGTCGGCGTCGTCCTTGCGGAAACTTCAAAAGCCGCCGAGTCCGTGATCGAAGCCTTCAACGGCCTCAATGCCAACATCCTTGTCCAGGAATTCATCGCTGAAGCCAAAGGCGCGGACATCCGCTGCCTGGTCGTCGGCGGTAAAGTCGTCGCGTCCATGAAACGCCAGGCTGCCGAAGGCGAATTCCGCTCCAACCTCCATCGCGGCGGCTCCGCTGAAAAAGTCAAAATTTCTCCCGAGGAACGCGCCGTTGCCATCCGCGCCGCGAAAGCGATGGGCCTCAACGTCGCAGGGGTTGATCTCCTCCGCTCCAATCACGGCCCCGTGGTCATGGAAGTCAATTCCTCACCCGGGCTCGAAGGTATCGAAAACTCCTCCAAAAAAGACGTTGCCGGCCAGATCATCGAATTCATCGAGCGCACCGCGATCAAGCCGCCCAAGCAGATCAAGCCCACTGACAAGTAACCGCTCGGCCCGGCAGCCGCCCGCCCGTCTCTTTGCAGTTTCAAATCCCGACCCGCACCTTTAATCTCCGCCTTGTGGTTGAAAAAAAAGATTTAAGAGAGGTCCTCCAATACATCCCTCAATTCCGGGGAAAAATCTTTTGTGTCCTTATCGAGGCCGGACTCCTCCCCGAGCCTGCTGTCGCGGAAACCCTTCTCGATTTGGCAGTCCTCGAAGACCTCGGTGTCAAACTTGTCCTTGGCGTTCTCGGCGGCGATCTTAAGGATCTTTACGATTGGACCTTGGAATGTGAAATCATGGCTGCCCGCGTCACCCGCCCCATCACCGATCCACTTGCGGCGCAGGAGGTCAAAGAGATCCTGCACCGCGGCCAATCCGCCATCATCGACGCCTCCGGAATCCTTCCACTCGACCCGGAAGTCGTCAATTTCGCCAAACTCATCGGCGTTTCCAAACTCATTGCGCTCCTTGAAAACTCGATCCTTGTAAACGGCGAACCCGTCCACGCAATTCGCGCCGCCGATGTTCCCGCCATCCTCGCCAATCAAACCGTAGATGGCCGCGAATTGCTGGCCGCCGCTGCCTTCGCCTGCCATAGCGGAGTGCCACGCGTCCACGTCCTCAACGGACGCCAGCAAGGAGTTCTCGTGGACGAACTTTTCTCCAACGAAGGCGTCGGCACGATGGTCCATGCCGATAGCTACCGTGTCATCCGCGCGCTCCGTGAGGAAGACATCCCGGAGCTGCTCGGCATGATCGGACGCGTGGTCCGCCGCACCAAACTCGTCGCGCGCAACTACGAGGACATCCAGCGCAAGCTCGGCGACTATCATGTCATGGCCATTGATGACAACGTGGTCGGCTGCGTTGCCCTACACCCATATCCCTCCGAAAACTGTGCGGAAGTCGCCTGTCTTTACGTGAAGCAGGCGCACGAAGGCCGCGGCTACGGCATCGAGCTTGTCGCCTACGCCGAACTCATCGCCGCCAATAAAAATATCCCGCGCGTCTTCGCTCTTACCAACCGCGCCGCCGATTTTTTCATTCGTGCCAATTACACCCAATCCGACCTGATAGCCCTCCCCGCCCATCGCAAATTACAATATGAAGCCAGCGGCCGCGATTCCCTGGTCTTCGAAAAAATTCTCCGCGCTTGAGACTTTGGGTTATTTCAAAAACACCTCTCTTGGTTTCGCTCCCTCACCCGGCCCGACAATCCCCCTTTGTTCCAAAATATCCACCATTCGCGCCGCCCTCGTATAACCCAGGCGTAACCGCCTCTGCAGCAACGAAGTGCTCGCCTTCTGCTCCTGCCGCACGACCTCGATGCATTTGATGATCAGCTCCTCGTCCGCCGGGGAAACATCGTCTTCATCGTCCATCCCTTCCGCGTCAATCGACTCACGGATGTCCTTCTCATACTTCGGCATGCCCTGCTTCGCGCAGTGATCGACGATCCGTTCAACCTCCGCATCCGAAACAAACGCCCCCTGCGCCCTTTCCAATTTTGCCGAACCGGGCGGCAAATACAGCATATCACCTTTCCCCACCAGCTTATCGGCACCCTTCGTATCCAGAATCACACGGGAATCCAGAGCGGATGAAACCTGAAACGCAATCCTGCTTGGAATGTTCGCCTTGATGATTCCCGTGACCACATCCGCCCTCGGCGTCTGCGTCGCGATGATCAAATGGATTCCGGCCGCGCGCGCCTTCTGGGCGATCCTTGCAATGCACATCTCCACATCCGCAGGCGCAGTCTGCATCAGATCGGCGAGTTCATCGATCAGCACGACGATATATGGGAACCGGTCTGGAATTTCCTCGATTTCCAAATCCTCGAACTCCGCCTCCGGCATCAGATCCCCATCCTCAAGCGCGTTGGCAATCGCTTCGATCGCGTCGAGGTCAACCTCGGGTTCGCGCTCTGGTTTCGCCGTCCCTTCAACCTCGACCTTTTCCTCCCGTGGCCGGTTGTTGAAACCATCGAAATTCCGGACGCCCTCCTTCGCGAAAATCTTATACCGCTTCTCCATTTCGTTGACCACCCACTTGAGCGCCGCCACCGTTTTCTTCGGATCGGTCACCACCGGGACCACCATGTGCGGCAGCTTGTTATACATCTGCATTTCCACCACTTTGGGATCGACCATGATGAACCGAAGCTCATCCGGCCCGAATTTGAAAAGGATCGAAGCGATGATCGAGTTGATGCAGACCGATTTTCCGGAACCGGTCGCCCCCGCCACCAGCAAGTGGGGCATCGCCGCCAGATCCCCGATCACTGTCTTGCCATAAACATCCTTCCCGAGTGCCAAGGGAATCTTTTTCTTTGCAGACCGGAACTCCGGATCATGCAACAGCTCATGCAAAGGCACCGCCACCTTGCTGGAATTCGCAATCTCGATCCCTACCGTGTCCTTGCCTGGAATCGGTGCCAGAATATTGATCCGCTCCGCCCGCGTCGCCCGCGCTATGTCCGCTTCCAGTTGTGAGATTCTTGAAACCCTCAGCCCGGTCGATGGATAAATCTCATACCTCGTAATTGTCGGACCCCGCGTAATATCGCCTGCGGTCACTTCGATTCCAAATGCTTTAAGCGTCTCGACGATTGTCGTTTGAATCTCAATCAACTCCTCATGATTCGCAGCCGCATGCTCCTCTTCGACCGCATCCAGCAAATCGAATCCCGGCAATTCGTAATCCTCAAATCCCGTCACCGAAAGCGATTGATGCCCCGGCTTCCTGCGCTCGAATGGCTTTGCCCCCGCCTCCATTTGCTGGGTTGCCCGGCGCTGGGATGCGTCGATGATTTGCGGCATGGGCGTGTCGCGTATTGCCAGTTCGACCTGTCCCGGTTCCGTATTGCCGGCGGTTTTCAGCTTCGCCAGCTCCCGTTCCAATCTCCTTTGCTCGCGCTGCCGCTCACGCTCCTGCAAAAGCTCCCGCTCCCGCGCATCCGCCCGGCCGGCTTCACTCCTGCCCATCTTCCACACATCCATCCTGCGCCGGAGCAAGCGGGAACACCCACGGGCAAATTCCATGGGAGTTTGCCCCGCCAGCCAGATCAGCCCGATAAAATAAATCACACCCGTCAGCAGCATGGTCCCCAGCCGACCTAAAATGGGCATCATTGCAAATCCACCCAAACCATTTCCCACCACTCCGCCCGGGCTCGGCATCCTGCATCGCCCGGCCCATTCATCGAAAATGATTTCCGCCGCGTGCAGCCACACCGCACCTGAGACCAACACCACCAGCAAACCAACCACAATTCTCGGCCACAGGGCATCCTTGAACGCCAGCTTCAACACCCCGAACCATATGAAACTCAGCCCCAACATCCAGCCTGCCGCCCCAAATAGCAGGATCTGCACAAACGCCAGAATCCCCCCCACGGGCCCCAGCCAGTTCTCTCCGGACTTTCCACTCTTATCCGCAAAAGCCTCGAGCAGCCCCCATTTCGGCAAATCCGCCGGGCTATACGAAAGCTGTGACAACAGTAAAACCAGCCCCCCCGCCAGCCAGCAAACGCCCGCGATTTCGTTGGACCACTTCTTCGGCTCATCCCTCTCTCCGCGTTTTCTATTCACTCGATTGGCCATTTTCCCGATGTCCCCAGCATCCTCCCAGACCTCAATTAGAGCAAGATTGTTTTGACCCCCTGAAAAATCAGGAAACATTAACTACATATCCGCTTCTCCATCCTAATATACCCTCCTCACCGAGTGACTGAAGTAATGCTGCGTCAGCAAGTCCGATAAGCCGCCAAGCTTTCCTTCCAGCTGCTTCAGCTCCGCCTCGTCAGGCAGCGTGCTGCTTTTGAATCTTGAATCCAGCTCCGCGACCCGCTCGATAATCCTCGGAAATAACCCGAATTGATGATCTCCCGGAAACAGATCTACCTCCCTACGCAACACCGCCACCTGATATCCCACCGCACGCGGATTGCTCGTGTCGAAGAATAACACTTCGACGACACCTTGCCACTCCGGCCTGGAAAAATACCTCCGCCGATATGTCATCGCACTGTCGCACACCTCGATCAGCGGCTCCTGCATCGCGCGATCCCCGGCCGCCGTCCGCAACAACGCCAGGCCGCACCATGCCCGCTCGATTCTCCTCCCGGTCTCCAGGAAACGCCAGCCCTGCCCACGGATCATGTTTTCCGCCTGCATCCCGGAGAAAGCCGCCAGATGCAGGACCAGCTTATCAAGCGTCCTCAGCAAATCCGTCGCCCTCGATACATGATCCACACTATCTACGATTCCCTTCAGCTGGTTGAAAAACCTCCACGTATCATCCGACAAGCGATCCCTTGCTCCCGCTGCGTTGGAAATCAGGGATGCCACGAATCTTGCCAGACTCCATGCCACTTCCTTGCTATGAATGAGGATGCCCAGATCGCTGCTTGTCCGCATCTTGGCGACCCCTTCGCCAAGCAAATGACTCCCCGCCATCAGTCCGAGACAGGCATCCAGTTGATCGCGTTGCCTTCTGCCACTCTCGCCCTCAAGGCAGCGGAAGGTCACCCGCAGCATCCGTGTCACCAGCTCCACCCGCTCGGCATAGCGGCCTACCCAATACAACTGTTCCGCGATCCGGCTCGGCACCTCCGGAGCGACCCGCAACGCCTCCTTCCTCATCGTCTGGTTGATCTCAATCACCCCGGGAATCACCGCCTTGCCCGTCAACCAAACGTCCTTGGTGAAACCTTCATGATCCGGCCACAATTGCGGCGGCACTCCCAATTTTCCCACCCGTCCAAGTCCTCCCGGCAATACCACCGGTCCGTTTATACCGTTCAATGTGAATGCGCGCCACACCACGGGCTTGTTTTGCACACTTCGGCCCTGCATGGATGGCACCAGGCTCGGACTCATGTCGCGCTGCACCACAAAATCCCAAGGCTTCTGCTCGATCATCAGCAGCCACTGCTTGCGCGATGCCGCCGACAATCCCGACCACTTCACCGGCAGCAAACGGTCCTTGCCGAACGCCGACATCAACACATAGGAGCTCAAATCCTCCATCACCCTCTCCCTCACCGCCTTCTGTCCCAGCCACCAACTTTCCACAAACGGCAATAACAGTTCCTCACCAAGCCACTTTCTACAAATCAACGGCAGAAACGCCTGCAAGGCCGCCGAGCCGGCGAAACCCGCCCCCGGCGCATTCACCAGCGCCACGTTTCCCGACCGCCACGCCTCAATCAATCCCGGCACTCCCCCACCACCTGAAGTCCAGAACTCCAAAGGATCCAGGCCATCTTCCTCCAATCGGCAAATCACTCCGTCCACTCTTCTCAGGCCTCCCAATGTCTTCAAAAACAAACGCCTTTCCCTCACGGTAAGATCCGCCGCCTCAACCAGCGAGATTCCCAATAACCGCGCTTTGTATGCATGCTCGAAATACGCCGGATGATGATAACCCGGAGTCAGGAAAACCAGATTGGAAACTCCTCCACGGCTGGTTTCCAAAGCTTGCAGGGTCTCACGCTCCGAATCGAAAAACGGCTGCAGCTTCGCCACCTGGCAGCTTTCGAATAAATCCGGCAGCACTGCGGAAACCACACTCCGGTTTTCCAATGTCTGACCCAGTCCGCCCGGAGTATGCGTGTGATCCCGCAGCACCGTCCACACTCCGTTCACCCCCCTAACCAGATCACATCCCGTCGCCATCAGCCACTTCCCGCCCGCTGGCTGGATATCCCTCGTGGATTGGTGGAACGCCGGACTCGCATGCACCAGATCCGGCGGCACCAAGCCCTCTTTGAGCAATTTCCTGGGTCCATACAAATCCCCCAACACTGTTTCCAACAACCGTATCCTCTGCGCCAGACCCCGCTCCACCGCCTGCCACTCCTGCCACTCCATGATAAACGGAATCGGATCGATTTCATACGGCTGTCCCGCCCCCCCGACATCGCGATAGACGTTGAACGTCGTCCCCAGATCGTCCAGCATCCGGCCCGCCTGTTCCAAAAAAACCCGCCGCTCCTCCGCCGTCCAGCTCTGGATCCGCGATGACATTTCGAACCAATACGGCCTCACCCGCCCCTGCCCGTCCAACAGCTCGTTCCACGCGCCATGCATCTGCACTTCCGCCAGGCCCGCTGCCGATGCCGGAGTAAATCTCTGTCGCTGGTTCATCTGCGCCAAAAAATCCTTACCCCTTGTCCGGCATCATTCTCAGATCCAGCGTGAATGGGAAATCCGGGCTCTCCCGCGGAGTTTCAACTTTTACCTTTCCCCCCGTATGCCCGTGCCGGAAAAACCGCCCCAACCGCCTCGCTTCCGCTTCATAGGAATTCACCGGAAACGATTCATGGCTCATCCCTCCCGGGTGCGACGCATGATACGTGCATCCCGCGATCGAAGCCTCGTTCCAAGTATCCACCAGATCATAAACCAGCGGTGTATGCACCGGAATCGTCGGATGTAGACAATTCGGCGGCTGCCACGCCCGATACCTCACGCCCGCCACAAATTCCCCATGCGTCCCGGTCGAATGCAGCGGAATCCGATACCCGTTGCAGGCCACCACATGTCGCTCGCCCGTCATCCCTTTCACCTTCACCTCCATCCGCTCCACGGATGAATCCACATACCGTACCGCTCCACCCGCCGCGCCTTCCTCACCCAGCACATGCCAAGGCTCGATCGCATGCCGCAGCTCCATCTCGATCCCGAATTGTGAAAGATCCCCGATCCTCGGGAAACGGAATTCAAGATGCGGATCGAACCATTTGCTATCGATCTGATATCCGTGTTTGCCGAGATCGCCCAACACCTCATTGAAATCCTGCCAGATAAAATGCGGCAGCATCCACCGATCGTGAATCTCGCTATCCCACCGCACCATCGGTTTCTCATAAGGCTCCTTCCAGAATCTCGCCACCAACCCGCGTAAAACCAGATGCTGCGCCAAACTCATCCGCGAATGCGGCGGCATCTCGAAATTCCGCATCTCCAGCAGCCCGAGCCTTCCCGTCGCACTATCCGGCGAATAAAGCTTGTCGATGCAGAACTCCGCGCGGTGCGTGTTGCCGGTGATGTCCGTCAGCAGGTTGCGGAAGACGCGATCGACGAGCCACGGGGGAACTTCACCGCGGTCGGGGATTTGCTTGAAAGCGATCTCCAACTCGAAGAGCGAGTCGTTGCGCGCTTCATCTACGCGCCGCGACTGCGAGGT
>JACMMB010000348.1 GCA_014379305.1 Akkermansiaceae bacterium | reverse complement strand
GTGGCATGGGCGAGGCGGATATCACGGTCGATAATGATTTCCTCAGCGCAAGCGGGCGAACCTTGGAAACCGAGGCGGTAGGAGACCGGACCATCATTAAGGGCGCGGGGTCCGGCGAGCTCGGGTAATTCGCAATGGGAGGCGAAGAACATGCCGAACTCGGAAGCGTACTGCATGGCCCGGTAGAGGATGGCGGAGTTGAGGATGGTATCGCCATCGTCGGTGAGCATTTTTATGCCGAGATTCCTCATGCTGTCGATGGCGGCCAGCTGCTTGCCCGCGCGGCCTTTGGTGACGCAGCCGGAAGTATGGATCGGGATTCGGGAGGTGCGTTTGGCCGAGTCCAGAACGACCGCTGCGGCGGCTCCCGAATCGATGGCGGGAGAGGTATTGGGCATCATGACAACGCCGGTGATTCCGCCGTTGATTGCCGCTTCGGAGCCGGAGGCGATGGATTCCTTTTGTTCGTGGCCCGGCTCGCGGAAGTGAACGTGCGCATCGAAAAAGCCGGGAAGGAGGATCTCGTTTTTACAGTCGATGACACGGGTGTGATCGGGAGCGGCGAGGCCCGCTCCGATTTTCTGAATGATGCCATCCTGAATGAATACATCGGCGGCGACCAGATCCGGCGTCGTCTCAGAGGCGATGCGTGCGTTTTTGAGCAGAAGATTCATGCGGCGGGAAACTCACGGGATGGTCGTCAACGGGGTAGGATTTGATTGGTTTCGTCCAATAAAATATTTTTCGGCGTGAGCGGAGTTTGCGTGTAGCCAAAGGCCATGATGGCGACCCGCTCGCCTTTTTTTATGATGTGGGCGGCTCCGCCATTAATGAGGATTCTGCCGGTGCCGGGCTTGCCTTCAAGGACATAGGTTTCAAGGCGGGCTCCGGTGGTGATGGAGGCGACAAGCACTTTCTCGCCCGGCCATAGATCAGCGGCGTCCATGAGATCGCGGGGTATTTCAATACTTCCTTCGTAATCGACATCCGCATCGGTAATCACGGCCCGGTGCAGTTTCGACTTCAGGATTTCACGGATCCAAGGAGCATCCGTGTTTTGTTGCTTGAACATTCTACAGAAACGAAGGCTTCGAGTAAGCCATCAGTCAAGTCTTAGATAAATTGGAAGCGGATGGCGGCGAGGCAGAACATGGCGGCGGTTTCGACCCGAAGCACAAGGTGGCCCAGGGTGATTGGAACGAATCCTGCGGCAAGGGCGGCTTGGGTTTCTTCCGGGGAAAAATCACCTTCGGGGCCGACTGCGAGGGTGATTGCCTGCAATTCCGGCCGGGCTTGAAGAGTTTCACGGAAGTTCTTCGCATCATCGGCAAGCGAGGCGATGAGTTTCAGTTGCCCGGGGGATTGAATTTCCAGCCACTGATCAAATGGAAGTGGGTCTTCGATTATCGGGAGGGTGTCCTGACCGCATTGCTTGCATGCTTCCAATGCGATGCGGCTCCATTTTTCGGCTTTTTGATCACCAGGCTGCACGATCGTATGGCGGGTGATGAGGGGCTGGATGACGGAAACGCCCAGCTCGACGGCTTTCTGGATAATCCATTCCATGTTTTTGCCTTTGGGGACCGCCTGGGCCAAAATGATCCGCGGCCGGAGGAACGGTTGGGAAGCGACGGGGCCGAGTTTTAGAGGGATACGTTGCTTGGAAACTTGTAGAATTTGCGCTTCCGCGCGATTTCCCCGGCCATCAAATACGGTGATCGTTTCACCGGGCTGCATGCGGAGCACCTGGGCGAGGTGTTTTGCTTCCTCGTCTTCAAGCGCCGGTTCGTCATGCCAGTTTTCAGGGGGTAGAAAAAAGCGCGGCATGAAAAAATGGGACGGATGGAACCGCAACCTGGATCAGATATCAAAAAAGCGTTTTGCCCTTTCCAGAAAACCTTCGTGGATAGGCGAGTTATGATCGCCGATGGATTCCGAGAAAGCCTTGAGTTTTTCCTGTTGGTCTTTGTTCAATTTGGTTGGGACTTCCACTTGGACGGTGACGTTGAGGTCTCCGGGATGGCCGCCGGAGAGGGCGGGCATGCCTTTGTCGCGGACTCGGAAAATGGTGCCGCCCTGCGTGCCGGCAGGAATTTTGATGGAGGATTGACCGTCCAAGGTTGGGACTTTGAGTTCGCCGCCGAGGGCTGCGCTGCTGAAGGGGAGGGGCACATCACAAAAAAGCGTGGTGCCATCGCGCTCGAAGACATCGTGGTCGCGGACGTGGAGAAAAGCGTAGAGATCGCCAGCCGCACCGCCGCGCACACCGGCGTCGCCGTTGCTGGTGGAGCGCAGGCGCACTCCGGTATCGACACCTGCCGGGATGCGGAGCTTGATCCGGGTCTCGCGCTGAACCCGGCCTTCACCATGGCAGTCATTGCAGGGGTCTGAAACGATTTCACCGGTGCCCCGGCATTCAGGACAGGTGGATTGCTGGATGAAAATACCGGCCTGCCTGCCGACGACTCCGCGACCGGCACAGGTCGGGCAGGTTTTGACTCCGCCCGAGCCTTTGGTGCCCTTTGAATCGCATTTTCCGCAGGGGACGTAGCGCTCGATTTCGAGTTCTTTCTCAACGCCTTTGGAAGCCTCTTCGAGGGAAATTTCCAAGTCATAGCGGAGGTCGGAGCCACGCTGCTTGCCCGAGCGTTTACGGGAAGCCCCACCGCCGAAAAATTCTTCGAAGCCGCTGCCGAAAGCTCCGCCGAAGACTTGGGAAAAGATATCCGCAGGATCGTGGAAACCGCCGCCACCCGAGCCGCCGCCGGAAAACGCGGCGTGCCCGTAGCGGTCATACGCAGCCCGCTTATCGGCATCTGAAAGAGCTTCGTAGGCTTGGCCGAGTTCCTTGAATTTGTCTTCCGCAGAGGGATCGCCGGGATTTTTGTCAGGGTGATATTTTACCGCGAGTTTGCGATAGGCTTTTTTGATTTCCTCGCCTGAGGCGGATTTGGAGACGCCGAGGATTTCGTAATAGTCGCGTTGGGCAGGCATGATGGATGAGCACTGGTTTTAGGCATGAAATTCCAAGCAAAGCGCGAGATTGGCTTGCTTTGCGGTTATCAAGCGTTGGGATTGTTGTTGGATTTGGTGGCGACGATCACGCTGGCGGGGCGGAGGAGGCGGTCACGCAGTTTGAAGCCGCGACGGGTAACGCGGAGGATTTCGCCTTCCGGATGGTCAGCAGAGGTTTCCTGGGAGACGGCGTCGTGGAGGTTCGGATCAAAATGGCCGACGGTGGGGATTTCCTCGACGCCTTGGCTGGAGAGGAAATCGTTGAGTTGTTTGCGCACCATGTCCATGCCGATGTAAATCATCGAGGAGGTGTCCTGGGCGGCGGCAAGCATGCCCATTTCAAAATTGTCGATGACCGGGATGAGTTCTTCGAGCAGGCGCTGGTTGGAGTATCGGATTGCCTCCTCGCGGTCGCGGGCGGTGCGTTTGCGGAGATTTTCCATCTCGGCGGCAGTGCGGAGGGAAAGTTCCTTCCATTTGGCCGCATCCGCTTCAAGCTGTTCCCAGGGATCAAGCCCGGGCATCGGTTCAATGTTTTCCCCAAGCTCCGCGCTGGCCTCGATTTCCGCGGGCGTGTAAGTGGTCTTGGAGTGATCTTGCGAGTCAACGTTCTGCATGCGGCATAGGTGTAATCGGGAATCGGTCGAGGTCAACCTCCGGATAAAGGCGAAAAACAAGCAGTTGCCAGTCCGAATCAGGGTTTTCACCCGACTGAAGATCGGCGTCAAATGGCTCCGGCGGTAGGGATCGAACCTACGACCTAGTGATTAACAGTCACCCGCTCT